>JACVCQ010000011.1 GCA_016741945.1 Chitinophagaceae bacterium | reverse complement strand
AACTGAGCCAAGTGGTTTTCAGGTAATTGAGGAATTGATTTTCGGAGAAGATACCATAGTTGATTATACAGAACTGATCACACAAAGTAAATTATTGAAATCAGCTGTTACAAGATTGCAAACTACTTCTGAAACATTGGAACTAACCAATTCGCATATTTGGGATGCACTAAGATTACAATGCTTTCGAATTCAAACTTTAGGTATCTCCGGATACGATTCTCCGATTGCTCAATATTCCTTAACTGAGGCTTCGGCTTCTTTAAAAAGTTTACAGCAATATATACTTCTATATAAAGATGATGCAAAGAAACTGATAGTGGATTCATTAACAAGAAATATAGCTTCAGCTGATGAATATTTACTATCCAATAATAACTTCATCAGTTTTGATCGTGCTTTTTTCATTGTAAAACATATGAACAACGTTACAAAATCATTGAATGCCGTACAGGAAGAATTACAAATACCCTATTTTAATGAACCCAGACTATTGGCATCGAATGCTAGTTCTCTTTTCGATTCCAGTGTTTGGAATACCTGGTATTTTTCAAGTAACTATCGTAAACCTGAAAATGCTGTTGTATTAGAGAAACTTGGAGAAGCCCTTTTTTATGAGCCTTTATTATCTGGCAATAACATCAGAACCTGTGCCAGCTGTCATCAACCTGAGAAAGCTTTTACTGACGGACTTCCAAAAAATAAAAGTTTTGATGGCAAAAAAGTAATTCTTAGAAATACACCAAGTATTTTCTTCTCCGCCTTACAAGCCGCTCAATTTGCTGATACAAGGGTAGCATACCTAGAAGATCAGGCAAAACAGGTGATTGAAAACCCGGAAGAAATGCATGGAAATCTTACGAAAGCCATCAAAAAATTAAAAGGGCAGAAAAAATATGACTCATTATTTTATCGTGCATATGGTAAAGAAGAACCTACTGAAATTCGATTACAAACCGCTATAGCTGCATATATCAGAACTAAATCTGTTTTGAATAGCCCATTCGATGAATATATGCAAGGAAACAAAAAAGCAATCAGTGAATCGGCAGTTAAAGGATTCAATCTGTACATGGGAAAAGCAAAGTGCGGAACCTGTCATTTCCTCCCCTTATTCAATGGAACGATTCCTCCCAATTTTTCTAAAATTGAAACAGAAGTCTTAGGGGTTCCTGAGAAATTCTCTTCACCATATCTCCTTGATAAAGATCTTGGGAAATATAATATTGTACCGGCAGTACCCTACCAATATTCATTTAAAACCAGTACTGCTCGAAATGCAGTATTCACCGCTCCTTATATGCACAATGGTGCTATCAAAAATCTGGATGAACTCATTGAATTTTATGACAGAGGCGGGGGTGTGGGATTGGGGCTTGTTGTTCCTAACCAAACATTACCCCCTGATCCATTACATTTAACGAAGGGAGAAAAACTGGCATTGATTGATTTCTTAAAATCACTCACTAGCCGGTAACACGTAAGTTATTACCGGTAAGGCTAAGGTTGAATGATTTTAGAGGTCTATTTGCAGGACCGTTTATGACTGCTCCTGTCATGCTGAAGACACTTCCGTGTAAATTACAATTGAACTGTTGAGCAGACTGATTCCAAACAATTGGGTTGGCTGCATGTGTACATTCAACCTGAACAGCAATGAAGGAAGACACCATGTTTTGTGCATTGACCCTTACCACAATAACGCCATCCCGGATAACACTACTCCCGGGTGTCGCAATAGTGCTGGTAATATCAATGGTAAAATCAACATTCGACGGACTTGTACCGACTCCAGATTTACTACATGCAGCACAAAATACTAGAAAAGGCGTGGCTGTTTGAACAATGAATTTTCTTCTTTCCATTTGTATAAAGTTCAGTAATGAAAATCAATTCCTTTTACTCCTACAAATGAACGTATCGTTAAGATTGCGCTACTATCGTTTCCCTTCAAAAAAACCCTGTTCTTTTAATATTCCTTTCAGGATATTCATCCTTGCCTCTATCATTTTAGCATCTGTAGGACCTTCCAGATTTAATACAAAAAAGTAAGGATGTTTGTTCTCTTCTATCCAACCTACTATCCACCCAATTAGGTTGCCATTTTCTTTAAAACCCAATCCAGTCTTATAAGCCAGCTGGTAATTGGCATTATTCTCTCTGATCATCATTTTTTTCACAATGTCTTGGGTTCTTTTTTGAAATGGCAATTGACCAAAGTACAATCGTTTCACTAGGCCTAGTTGTTCATCTGGAGAAATTTTCAGGGTATTATTAATCCAAAAAGAATCAATAGCATTTCCTAATTGTTTATTGCCATACTGCAAGCTATCGATCCAGCGCTGCATGGTGTCTTTACCAATTCTTCTAGCTACTTCCTGATAATAAGGCAAAGCTGAAGCTGCAAAAGCTTCTTCCATGGTCAAATCCTTGTTCCATCCATGGGCAGTATCGCCACCCGGCATTACACGAACTACACCATCCCATTTGATCACCATTTTTTCATTGCTCACTCTTCCGGTTTCAATACCAATCAATGAATTGACAATTTTAAAAGTGGAAGCCGGTAGATAAGAGGAGTCTTTAAATCGGGATAAATTATAGATCGTGAATTGTCCGGTACCATTATCAAATAATCCGAAAGTACCCGTCACTTTATTTTCATCAAAATACTTTTGATATCCGTTTTCTACCGTTACATTATTGGGTGAGCAAGCAGCGAATAAAACCACTATAGCGGTAAATACCGAAAGCAATACTTTTGAAAAATTCATACAGATAGATTTAGCCACTTGGAGTGGATGTTATTTCAATACTTTCAATTCCTTTCCAACTTTAATGAAAGCTGCGATGGCTTTATCAAGATGTTGTTGTTGATGTGCAGCGCTTAACTGTACACGAATACGTGCTAGCCCTTTGGCTACTACCGGATAAAAGAATCCGATTACATATACTTCCTCTTCCAGCAATTTTGCTGCAAATTGTTGTGCTACCACTGCGTCATACAACATAATTGGCACGATGGGATGATCTCCGGGTTTGATATCAAAACCCGCTTCTGTCATTTTTGTACGGAAGTACTTCGTGTTATATTCCAGTTGATCTCTCAAAGTGGTTGTCTCCGTTAGCATATCCAATACTGCAATAGATGCCCCTACAATGGAAGGCGCTACGGTATTTGAAAACAGATAGGGTCTGCTTCGCTGACGTAACATTTCGATGATCTCTTTTCTGCCGGATGTAAAACCACCGCTGGCTCCACCCAAAGCTTTTCCTAAGGTTCCGGTAATGATATCAATCCTACCCATGACACCCCTGTATTCATGGGTGCCACGTCCTGTTTTACCCAAGAAACCTGATGAATGACATTCGTCAATCATTACAATGGCATCATACTGATCAGCGAGATCACATATTTTATCTAATTGCGCAATCGTTCCATCCATACTGAAAGAACCATCTGTTACAATGATCCTACTTCTACAGCCGGCACTCTCTTTCAACTTCGCTTCCAGATCTTCCATGTTGTTGTGCTCGTAGCGGAAACGCTGGGCTTTACACAAACGAACACCATCAATAATTGATGCGTGATTCAGCGCATCACTGATAATGGCATCTTGCTCATTAAAGAGTGGTTCAAACACACCTCCATTTGCATCAAATGCGGCTGCATATAGAATGGTGTCTTCTGTTCCGAGAAAATCAGCCAGTTTTTTTTCCAGTTCTTTATGGATGTCTTGCGTTCCACATATAAAACGAACACTACTCATGCCATAACCATGTGTATCAATGGCTTTGTGTGCTGCTTCTATCACTTTAGGGTGTGAAGAAAGACCCAGGTAATTATTGGCACAAAAGTTTAAAACGGTTTTACCATTCACTACAATCTCAGGACCTTGCTCACTGGTGATAATACGTTCTTTCTTGAACAATCCGGCTGCATCTATTTCTTGTAATTCTTCCCTGATACGGGTTACAAACTTTTCATTCATAGCTAGGCAATTATGGAATGCGAAGGTAGGAAAAGTCGGGAGAACAGATGATAGTTGATAGTTGACAGTGCGCAGTTGACAGGAAAAATCAGGAAAGGGCTGGTTGATAGCTGAGCGTTGACATTTAACAGGATAGCTTTCCTTCTGTCAACTAAGATTAGACAACAAACCGATACCCCACACCTTTGATCGTTATAATCTCAAGAGAGGGGTCTTCTTTCAGATAGCCTCTGATTTTGGTGATGTATACATCCAGATTACGGCTATTGAAAAACGAGTCATTGCCCCAAATATGGTTTAATAAATCTCTTCTGTCAATAACATCATTCTTATGCCGATATAGATACTTCACCATTTCTGCTTCCCGATATGAAAGTTTTCTTTCTGTAGAACCATTGGTGAGGACTTGTTTATTCAAATAGAACTGGTATTTACCCATGCTAATACTGTCTCCGCTTTCTGGGATCAATACTTCTTTTTTGACACGCAACGCATTTTCAATACGAACGATGAGTTCTTCCATACTGAATGGCTTCCTGATATAATCATTCCCACCTATTTTAAATCCTTGCACCACATCTTCTGTTTGCGTTTTGGCGGTAAGAAAAATTACAGGTACATCATCATTCAATTTGCGAATATCTTCAGCCAACTCAAACCCACTTTTATTGGGGAGCATAACATCTAGTATACAGATATCGGGGTTCTCATCTTCGAAACAGCGAATTACATCTGCACCATCAGATTCCATGATCACCTCAAAGCCTCTTGTTTCAAGGGTTTCCTTAACAATCTTACCGAGAAACAACTCGTCTTCTACATATAATACTTTGATTGGCATAGCTCATTATTTATGACTAACCGGAAGTGTTACTGTAAATGTACTTCCTTTCTCCGGTTCACTATTCACTGAAATAGATCCCTTATGACTTTTGATCACTTCTGCTACATAACTCAGACCCAAACCATAGCCTTTGATATTATGTTTATCACCGGTAGGAACACGGAAAAACTTATCAAATATTTTACCTTGATATTCTGGTGCAATACCCATTCCATTATCGGAAACCTTTAATACAATTGATCTTTGATCTACTAAGTCTAAGCTTACTTCAATCTGTGCATTATTTTTACTGTACTTCAAAGCATTATCCAATAAATTATAGATTACACTGGTAATGTGTAATTTATCCGCTTCCAAAAGGAAGCTATCATCCGTAGTATTAAACGACACTGTTGCTTTTTGTTTATCAAACTGAAGCTTCATGATTTTTAAAGTCTCATGCATCAGTTCTTTCAAATCAAAAGGTTCTTTATTGAGTTCAATCTGTTGTTTTTCGAACATGGAAAGTTTTAGGACTTTATCCACCAACAAACTCAATCTTTGTAATTCAGCCGCGGATATGTCCAAATATTCTTTTGTTCTTTCCGGGCTTTGTATCGCATTGAAGTTTCTCAATGCTTCAATTGCGACACCTACTGTTGCAATAGGTGTTTTGAGCTCATGTGTGATATTACTAATAAAGTCATTTTTGATCTCTGCAAGTCTTTGTTGCGCTAATAGATTACGATATAATACAATAAAGGAACCTGTTACTAATAATAAGACTAATAAAGAACCTCCTATTTGCATTTGCATTTTTCTCAAAACATACATTTGTGTGTCTTCGAATTTCGCTTGATAAGCATAAGGTGTAGAATATCCTACGAAAACTTTATCAGTAACAACTGCATTTGAACTGTCGCGTTTCAAATTCCATATTTTTTGACTACTGTCTTTATAAGACTCAAACTGTATGGAAAATTTCAAAGGTTTATTCGTCTTATTCAATTCTACTCTATAAGCGGAATCTACAACTTTAATGGGAATAGAATCATTAATCGTTTTATTATTAGAAAGAAAACGAATAATAGGAGAACTAACAGTTTTTTGCACGGGAGATGGAAACTGCAAAATAGTATCCGCCCGAGGGGTTATGGCTTTTGTAAAACGTATACTATCCGTTCTACGCATTCTTTCTTCCAATGTTTTAGCGGCTCTTATCATCGGCATTGTAAAAAGCCGGGTAGACAACTTAGCCATACTATCACCCAACATTTTCAATCCTGCAGTATCCTTTCCTTTGATACTAATGGTGAGTCCATTACGTCTTTCAACTGTTTTTCCATCTAGCTCTTCATGAAATGCGCTATCGACTCTAATCACAATTCTCCGGGGAGAGTCAATAGGATTTTGTGATTGTTTCATGATCAACTCTATCAAAGCGGGATTGGGAGCCCCCTTAAAGCTAAAACCAGAAGCTGCTCCTTTTAATACGGTAACCGACTCAATAGAATCTGCCGGTATTTTTTTCAAAATATCTGATGGATGAATTGCCCGGTAAACAAAAGTAGAAGGTCGGGTATTCTTTTTAACTGACACATCCGGTTGAAAAGTGGTATTATTTTTTTTTGATGTCAATGTTGTGGTAAATACTTCCCCTACCAATGCTGTATCTTTTTCAAATCTCCCTAACTGGAGTTTATTCATGGTTTCTCTAAAGCTAACATCTACTTCTTTACGTAAGCCATCATATTCATCTTTGTATAACTTATGCAGCCAATAACCTTCAAATGCAGCCAACAATAAAACGGTGGCCATCATCAATAAAAGGGTGAGCTGTACTTTTTTCATGTTGTAATAGTGAGTAACAAAGGTAAAGGGTTCAACTAGGTTCAAAGACATTTCATTAACCTAAATTAACCTTTGAGCAAGAATGCTTAACAAAAGCTAAGATTAGCTTTGAGGGAATTTATACGTATTCACAATCAATCTATTTTATTATTAAAAAAAGTAAATCGTAACCTTCATGAAGAAAGCATTTCTATTGATATCCGCTGTGATGGGTATTAGTGCATTACAAGCCCAAATAAAAGAGGGAACTATTGCTTATGAACGAAAAATCAATAACCATCGTAACATGCCCAATGAACAAATGCGGGCAATGATGCCGGAATTTCGAATCTCCAAGCATTTGTTAATCTTCAGTGACAGCATTTCTGTATATAGAATGATTCCTGAGAATGAAGCACCTGATCCATTTGCAGGAGGTGCCGGTGCTGGCGGTGGTATTCGCATGTCATTTAGCATAGGTGGAAGTGATGGCGGAGATTTATATAAAAATTTCACACAATCAAAATCAATTCTTAGTTCTGAATTGGCCGGTAAAAGTTATTTGGTAGTAGACTCTATCACACAGCAACCCTGGAAATTAACCAATGAAACCAAACAAATACTTGGCTATACCTGCTTAAAAGCAACTAGAAAAATCAGCATACAAGCTGCACCAATGAGAATGATGGTCATCGGTGGTCCTGGAGGTAATACCACTCGCGATACCTCTCGCCCTCAACCACGCGAAATAGAATTAGTTGCCTGGTACGCACAAGATATTGCTAGCCCGGTAGGACCTGAAAACTACGGTCAATTACCCGGCGTGATTCTTGAACTCGATACTGACAATGGTGCTACTGTTTACAAAGCTTTAGAGTTCAAAAAACAAGTGGATCAAAAACAATTGAAAGAACCTAAAAAAGGGAAAACAGTAACTGCAGCTGAATTTTCAAAAATGAGAATGGAATTGATGCAGCAACAAATGCAAAATGGTGGTATTAGAATAGGTGGTTAATGATCGCTTAACTGAATCTTATAGAGGCTGTATCAAATATCTGATACAGCCTCTTTTTATTCAAACGAATATCAGCGTCTTTCTTTTACCATGGACTATAGTCAATGGTCCATAAGCTATGAACTATAAGCCATCAAACGAATCTCAAGGCTCCTATTTTACTTTTAAGATACCTTTTTTTATTCACCTGCTTATATCGAATGATGGGACGCGGATTATCTCCACAGGAGTCCTTTGGACATGATTGTTATGATTGGCGCAGATAAATACTCCTTTAATTTTATAACGACCTTGATATAGATTTATTTAATACATTATTCTACTAATATATTTTATGCGATTAAACGTATACGAATCATATACTGCTTCTCAACGTTAAAGCACCTGACTTTTAAATAGTTCAATGTACTTTAGAACGTGCTCACCTATTTTCAGCGTGAGCTTATTTGATTCATACTAATCCAGCTTGTGATTAATTATTTTCGGGGCTTAGCATGGTAATAAAAAATCCCCTCCTAGACAGGAGGGGAGACTGATAAATATGAGAAAAGAAAGACTGAATTAGAAGGTTCTGGTAATAACCCTTGCACCACCTGTGGTAGCGGCTTTATTTAAACGATAAGTAAAGCTTACTAGGAAATAGCGTTGTAATACATTGTAACGGGTATCTTCAATGTAGTTTTGATTAGCGGTACGATTGATACCTACATTCTTATTCAACATATCATAGACAGTAAGCTTTACCTCACCTCTTTTATTTTTCATAAAACCCTTAGCCAACGATGCATTCCAATAAGGTACCCTGGTATTGAATCCATCTGCACGACCGGTATTCACGATATAGTTAAAACTGTTATTCATTACCAAACCTAAAGGCAGGTAATTATTCATTTCGAAATTATAGGTCTGTTGCAGGAAATTCGTATTCAACATAGGTTGAAGTGAATAAGTGGCTTTACTGATATTCAATCTTGCACTTGCTGTAATATCCATCAAGCCATCTTTATTAAAACTATAATTCAATGATGGTCCGATACCAGTGTTAGAGATATCGTTTCTTTTACCATTAAGGAAAGCAATATTGCGCTGATAGTTGGTTCCGATACCGATATCAATTCTTGACTTGAGTTTCTTTAAAGGAAATCCGGTACTGATATTACCAAAAATAAAGTATTGTCCGTCCGCATTCACCGGCATCGAAACCCTCGCGCCATTGGGTTGTATCATATCAGAGTTCACGATGGCATTATCTGTCTTAGTAGCAGAAATGAATGCAAACAAATTTCTTTGGGTATAAATATTGGTAGAAAAGAAATTCAGGTTGATAGACTGCACATAACTACGTTTCAGATTTGGATTACCGGTATAAGTATTCAATGGGTCACTAACATCTGCAACAGGCTGTAGTTGTGCTGTAGAGGGCTGATTAGTGGATGTAGTTAGGTTCAAAGACAGTGTTTTTGTGGATGTCATTCGATATTGAATGTTCATACTGGGCAGGATATCCGAGAACCTTTGTTCTATCACATTTCCGTTAGTGTTATTGGTACTTCTTAAAGTTGCTGACTGAAAAGAAGATCCCACAGTAAGTGCCAATTTATTCATGTTCGACCTGAAATTCAGTGTACCTCCTCCATAATTATAGCTACTGGTGAAATCATTACTTAAAATGTTGTTATAGCGATCATATTTTCCTGAAGTACCATCAAAATCAAAAGTCTTACGATCACTTTGCCCACTATTGGTATTATAGAAAGAAGTGATTTCTAATAAAGATTTCCGACCAATAGGTTCTGTATAAGTCACCATCGCGCCAAAGTTTCTGGTTATGGCATTACGACTATTCTTTTGATTGGTAATAGAATCACGCAAGGCTACTCCGGCTGCATAAAAGGTATTTCTGGTATACAGATCACCGGTTTGTTTACTATCATTATAATTCACACTGAAATTACCGGATAAGGTTCTTCCTTTTTTCTTCAAACGCTGACGATACAATGCATTCGCAGAAAGATTCAAAGCTTCTGAACGTGTTTTACTATCACTAAAACCATCATTGATTTTTTGTCCGTTAGCGTTGGTAGATGTATAACTGCTGTATGTAATAGTATTATTCTGTTGTGCAGATACCTGTGGAGTGATCTTCAAAGAGATCATCGTATCAAATTTATGATCAATGGCTCCATTCCATCTTTGCTGCTGCACTTTTCTGGCTGAACTACTATTACTTCTATAATCAAAATTATTTCCCGGTAATAGATTTTGTCTGTTTGTAACACGGTCTGTCAAAAGATCAATATCACTAAACATTCCACTGGTATTCACATTTGATTTTTTATTCCAGGTATCATTATAGTTGACACCTCCAGCATAGGTAGTGGCAACACCTTGTTGGTTTTGTCCCAAACCAGTAACAGGCAATCCATTATCAGAAGGGCCAGCTCCTATTGAAATATTTACTCCTCCGCCATTTCGCATTCCCCTTGCCAGGTCACCGGTAAAATTCATGATATCATTCAATGTAAAACCCTGTCGATTAGTATTATTACCCATGCCTAGTAAAGACAATTGTTGGTCACCATTGAAACGATTCACATTGGTTTGTGCGTCGTATCTGCCATCATCACCTCCTGCACCTGCAGCTATTCTCCCAAAAGTTGATTTATTACGATCCTTTTTAAGTTTAAGATTAATGGCTTTTTCTGAGTTGCCATCATCAATTCCAGTAAATTCGGCACGATCACTTTTTTTATCAAATACCTGTACCTTATCTACCGCATCAGCGTCTAGATTCTTAGTAGCAATTTTAGGGTCTCCTGTAAAAAACTCTTTCCCATTTACCAATACACGATTAATCCTTTGTCCATTTACACGAATGGTCCCATCATTGTCTACTGTAACGCCTGGCAGTCGTTTCAGTAGATCCTCAACAACAGCATTGGGTTGTGTTTTAAAATTCTCTGTATTGAATTCTACAGTATCATTATTAATAGTAACAGGTGCTCGCCTGGCAGTTACGGTAACATCACCACCATGTAAGAGATCAGTCATAATGATCTGCCCCATATCAAGCTCTTGCCCAGCTTTCACTTCTATGTTTTTCCATATAGGAATATACCCAACATAAGAAGCAGAAAGAAGATAACTTCCTTTTTCAAGAGATTTAAAACTGAATTTACCCGTAGAATCTGCACGAGTAAAAGTTACAAGGGTTGAGTCTTTTGCATGAACGATAGAAATGGTAGCATAAGCTAAGCCACGTTTGGCAGCTGTATCATAAACATTTCCTTTAACAGCCGTAGGTTGTTGAGCTGTAGTCAGGATAGGTAATGTGAAAAGAACGAGCAGGGTAGCAATGTATCTAAGCATTTACTTTTGGTTTTTAATATTTCAAAAGTAGATATCCATCTAACCAAATGCGGTTAAAGAACTTTAGGGAAAGGTTAATCAAGGTTAATAGAATAAAAAAGTCCTTAATCATTAAATGATTAAGGACTTTATAAAATCTATCACACTTATTTTTCAATCGATAATAACTCTACTTCAAAGATTAAAGTAGAACCCGGTCCGATTTTAGGTCCCGCCTGCTGATCACCATAAGCCAAATCAGATGGTATGTATAATTTCCATTTACTTCCAACTGTCATCAACTGCAATGCTTCCTGCCATCCCTTTATTACACCCCCTACTGAAAAAACGATCGGCTCTCCTCTATCTACTGAGCTATCAAAGATGGTTCCATCAATAAGTGTTCCATGATAATGACACTTTACCTGATCAGTAGCAGTAGGTTTTGTACCGCCCGGATTATCTTTTAGAATCTCATATTGCAAACCACTTGGCAAGGTAATTACCCCTTGACGTTTACCATTTGCAGCTAAAAAATCTTTTGAAGCTTTTTTAGATTTTTCCAGTTTAACTGTATTTACTTCATTCGCAAATGTGCCAATACAACGATCCAAGGCATCTTCCTTGAGTAATAACGGCTTCTTTTGCAACATATCATTCATTGCTTTTTGTAACATTACTAGATTCACAGCATCTAGTCCTTGTGCCTGTAGGTTTTGTAGAATTCTGATACCTAAAGCATAGCCGGCAGAATCCTTATTATTTTTTAAAGGATTTACCACTGTACTATTTGATTTTACAGGTGCTTTAACAGAGGCTTTAGTCTGTCCATAAGTGTTAACAGACAATGCCATAACAAAAAAGAGAAGTAATAATATACGCATCATTTCAGGTTTAATACACCCAAAACAACAATATTTTACGCACTGTGCCAAGAAAGAATAAAAGGAATCGCTACTGTTTAATTTCCAATAAAGTTTGATAGGACTGACTGATTTTCTCAAAATGAAAGGCATGAACCGCCTGCTCCATCATGGAACGAATTTCCTGATTACAAAGATTTCCGATACTTCCTTCATGTGTATGGTGCAAGTCCTTGGTATCCGATTGAAAATTACCCATTTCAATGGCTGCACCCACTTGTTGATAAGCATCTCTAAAAGGAACGCCTTTTAGTACCAACTTATTGACCTCTTCCACACTAAAAGCATATCTGTATTTTTCATCAACCATAATATCTTTTTTGATCTCGATGGCTGACAACATAAGACAAGCCATTTGTATGCATTGCTTCAGTGTCTGAAAAGCCGGAAATAAATGCTCCTTCAATAATTGCAAGTCGCGATGATAACCGGAAGGCAAATTAGTGGTCATCATCATGATTTCATTCGGCAATGCTTTGATCCGATTACAATGTGAGCGAATCAGTTCGAAAACATCTGGATTTTTTTTGTGTGGCATGATGCTAGACCCCGTTGTAAGCTCAGCAGGAAAGCTCACAAAATCAAAATTTTGATTGAGGTATAAACACATATCCATACTCATCTTGCTTAAGGTATCTGCCAAATTCGCCATTGCCATGGCAGTGGTACGCTCTGCTTTTCCTCTTCCCATTTGAGCGTATACAACATTATAATTCAGATCGTCAAATCCAAGCAATTGGGTAGTGAGTGTGCGATTAATAGGAAAAGATGATCCATATCCTGCTGCTGATCCCAATGGGTTTTTATTGATAACTTTATATGCCCCTTGCAGTAATACGGTATCATCAACCAGACTTTCAGCATAAGCTCCAAACCATAGTCCGAAAGAAGAAGGCATGGCCAGTTGTAAATGGGTATAGCCGGGTAACAGATAGTCCTTGTATTTTTCACTTTGCTCTTGTAGTACGACAAAGAGCGTTTGTATTTCCCCTACTAATAGTCGGATTTCATTACGAAGAAACATTTTAATATCTACCAACACCTGGTCATTTCTGCTTCTGGCGCTATGAATTTTCTTACCGATATCACCTAGCTTTTGTGTGAGTAAGAATTCAACTTGTGAATGAATGTCTTCTATGGATTTGTGAATGGTGATTTGTGAATGGTGAATTTGTTTGTAGATAGTTCTTAGTTCTTGTACAAGTAAATCTGCTTCCGGTTTTGTAAGTAGCCCTACTTCTGCCAACATCATTACATGTGCAATGGATCCCAATACATCAAATGGAGCGAGTAATAGATCCATTTCACGATCATTTCCTACAGTAAATGTTTCTACTGCAGAGGATACATTGGTATTTTTTTGCCAGAGTTTCATACTGTTTGGTTTTTCATGAATCGATCCAATAAAGCAATGTATAATTCAATGCCTTCTTTGATCTCATTCAAGTAAATAAATTCATCTGCCGAATGACTTCTGGCAGAATCACCGGGGCCCATCTTTAAAGTTAGAAATGGCATCAATGCCTTATCCGAAGTCGTGGGAGAACCATAATAAGATCTTCCTATTTGGATACCTGCTACCACCAATGGATGATCCTGAGGTATAGAGGTTGACTTAATACGCAGGCTTCTGGGAACGGCCGTTGAGCTGATATTTTTTTGAATCGTTGTTAGTATCTCTTCAAAAGAATACAATTCATTAACCCTTACATCCACAACAAATTTGCATTGAGCTGGTACTACATTATGCGCTTTATTTTCTGTTTCAATTACTGTGACAGACATTTTAACCGGACCCAATAAATCTGATACTTTCTCAAATTGATACTGACTCAGCCACTCAATATCTTTCATTGCTTTGTACAGTGCATTCTCTCCTTCATTTCTGGCTGCATGTCCGGGCTTACCGGTTGCCGTTACATCTAACACCAACAAACCTCTTTCAGCAATAGCCATTTGCATTTGCGTAGGCTCACCTACAATACCACAAGCGATATTGGGTAAATGTGGCAATAAAGCTTCAATACCATTTTTACCGGATATTTCTTCTTCAGCTGTTGCTGCAAACAATAGATTATAAGGAAGATGTTGATGATCGTAATAATGTAAGAAAACTGCTAATAGAGATACTAAAGCTCCTCCGGCATCATTACTACCCAAGCCAAATAACTTACCATCTTTTTCAAGAGCCATAAATGGGTCCAGTGTATACGCAGGATTAGGTTTTACAGTATCATGATGAGAATTCAGTAGCAATACAGGTTTAGCGGGATCAAAATACTGATTCACAACCCATACATTATTCAGGAAACGTTGAACAGGTATTTGTTTGTTCTGAAAAAATTGCTCAATAATAGTAGCGGTAGTTGCTTCTTCACGACTAAAGGAAGCCGTACTGATGAGTTTTTTTAAAAGCGCTACACTTTCTTGAAACAATATGGTGATGTTTGGCTGCATATTATTTATTCCTGAATAGAAGTTCCTTCAGTTCCGTCAATCAGAGCGTGTAACAATTCTGCTTGTCCGATGATCACTTTCTCAACCCCTGATCTTACTGCTACAAATGCATTATCTAATTTAGGGATCATACCGGCAAATATCGCTTGCTCATCTTTTAACTGCTGATATAGTTTCGTATCTATTATGGGTATTACATCATTCTCATTATTGATGTCTTTCAATACTCCTTTCTTTTCAAAAGAATAGATCAAAGTAGTTGCATATAAATGACTCATTGCTTTTGCTATTTCCTGTGCAATAGTGTCTGCATTGGTATTAAGCAATTGTCCCTTTCCATTATGAGTAATTGGGGCGATAACAATAGCCATATTTTGTTGCAGTAATTGATGGATGGTTGTAGTTTCTACGGTATCAATATCACCCACAAATCCATAATCAATAGTAGGATGGTTTCGTTGATGAGCAGCAATTATATTAGCATCAGCGCCCGTTACCCCTATTGCATTTTGACCCATTGACTGTAATTGGGCAACGATATTTTTATTGACATACCCCGCATATACCATCGTCACAATTTTCAAGGTTTCTGCGTCGGTAATTCTTCGTCCATCAATCATTTGTTGTTGAATACCCATTTGTTCAGCCAACTTTGTGGCGAGTTTACCTCCACCATGTACCAATATTTTATTTCCCTTTACTGCTGCGAATTGCTGTAAAAAGGATTCCAAGCGAGTTGGATCATCAATGATGTTACCGCCGATCTTTATGATGAATAATGAATCCACGTAATTAATGTTGATGGGTGAGAATATCGTGTAAAACAGCCTGCGCTGCCCAAACACGGTTACCTGCTTGCTTGGTTACCAGGCTATGCGAACTATCTAATATCTCATCACTAAGTTCTACATTTCTTCTTACTGGTAAACAATGCATCACTTTTGCAGCATTTGTATACTGTAGTTTTTCTTCTGTTAACATCCATGCCGGATCGTTTTCATACACTTTTCCATAATCAGTATATGTACTCCAATTTTTTACATATACAAAATCAGCATCTGCTAAAGCTGCATTCTGATCGTGAGTAATGGTGGCTCCTTTTGTAAACTCAGTAGATAATTCATAATCTTGAGGATGTGTAATTACAAAATCAGCTTCACCCCAAGCATTCACCCATTGTGCAAAGCTATTGGCTACACATTGGGGAAGTGGTTTAATATGTGGTGCCCAGGTAAGTACAATTTTAGGGCGGCGATTCATTTGTTTTATCTGCAACGCTTCAGAAATGGTCATCAAATCAGTCAATGATTGTAGAGGATGTAAAGTGGCGCTTTCCAAGCTCACAACTGGTACACCTGCATACTTAATGAACTGATGAATAAACATTTCACTATAATCATCTTCTCTATTTTTCAAAGACGGAAAAGTTCTGATACAAAGAATGTCAAAATATTGGCCAAGAACCGGTGCTGCATCTTTCACATGCTCTACGGTATTACCACTCATGATTGCCCCTTCTTCAAACTCTAATGCCCAGCCTTCTTTATCAACATTGAAAACAATGGCTTCCATACCCAGATTACGGGCTGCAACTTGGGTACTTAACCTTGTTCTAAGACTTGGATTCAAAAAAAGTAGCCCTATACGCTTACCGATTCCAAGACCTTGATATTGTAATGGATTGGCTTTGCATGCCATTGCCTTTGCAATGAGTGCATTGATATCCGGTACATCATTTACAGAAATGAATTGTTTCATGTTTTTCAGTAATTAAGATGATGGATTAGCGGTTTGTATGAATTTGATGGCCTCGCGAAGTCTGTGAAGAAAATCGTCTACCTGTTCTTTATTTAATGCAAGAGAAGGCAACAATCGTATTACACTAGGCTTGGCCTCTCCGGTGAATGTTTTGTACTCACTCAACAATACCTTCTTCAAATCCTTGATGGTATCAGGAACATCAAATCCGATCATCCAACCTCTACCGCGTACATGTTGGATTTCAGAAAGGGTTTTCAATTGTTCCATCATATAAGCCCCATTCATCGCAGCTTTTTGCATTAAATCTTCTTTCTCCATGATTTCCAATACAGCCAATGCCGCAGCACATGCCAAATGATTACCGCCAAATGTTGTTCCCAACATACCATGTTTGGGTCTGATATGCGGTGCAATCAGAATACCACCAATCGGGAAACCATTACCCATCCCCTTCGCCATAGAGTAAATATCTGCATCTACTCCTGCATGATCATGCGCAAAGAATTTGCCGGTTCTTCCATAACCACATTGTACGCTATCCGCAATAAATACCGCACCGTACTGATCACATAATTGTCGGATGGTTTGTAGAAAATCATCAGAAGCTACATTAATTCCTCCTACTCCTTGTATACCTTCCGTAATAACAGCTGCAATCGTTTCTCCATGCTGTTCAAAATATGCTTGTAGTGACGCAGTATCATTAAACGGCAGAAATACAATATTCTCTGTTTCATTCACAGGAGCTACAATCGTCGGATTATCCGTAGCTGCAACAGCTAAAGAGGTTCTTCCGTGAAATGATTTTTTAAAAGCAATGATCTTTTTTCTGCCGGTATGAAAGGAAGCCAGCTTCAAAGCATTTTCATTGGCTTCTGCACCACTATTACATAAAAAAAGTTCATAGTCAGTTTTACCACTCAGTTTTCCCAGCTTCTCCGCCAGTTGCTGTTGCAATGGTATGATCACAGAATTAGAATAAAAAGCTATCTGTTTTAACTGATCTTCTATTCTTTTCACCCAATGTGGATGTGTATGTCCGATACTGATCACTGCATGTCCTCCATACATATCCAAATACTGATTTCCCTGATCATCCCACACATAGGGACCATCGGCTCTAGTAATGGTGATATTATTTAAAGGATATACATCAAAAAGTTTCATATTGATGACTTGATTAATTAGAAATAATTAGCTTTTAAATTCAGCCCTGTTTTTTCATCCAGACCCAACATGAGATTCATGTTTTGTACTGCTTGTCCGCTGGCTCCTTTCAATAAATTATCAATCGCACTATGAACAATCAGTTTATTGCCCTGCTTCTCAATATGTAAAAGACATTTATTCGTATTCACGACTTGTTTCAGATCAATCATTGTTTCACTCAAAAAAGTAAATGCTTGATGCTTGTAATATTCTTGATACAGTTCTTTTACTTTTTCTAATGGCAAACTGCAATCAATAATAGAGCTGGTATAAATACCTCTTGTAAAATCACCTCTCCATGGAATAAAATGAATACCCGGACCTTCCCCGGAAGCAGACAAAGGAGAATCGTTCTGCAATTGGTTAATAGATGCCGTTATTTCTTGGATATGCTGATGATTCAATGATTTATACGCTTGGATATTATTGGCTCTCCAACTAAAATGAGAGGTAGTACTTAGTGATTGACCGGCTCCCGTAGATCCGGTGATACCGGTAATATGTACATCACTTAATATACCCGCTTTTGCCAAAGGCAATAATGCCAGTTGAATAGCTGTTGCAAAACAACCGGGATTGGCAATATTTTGAGCAGTTCTAATGGCTTCTCGATTTAATTCAGGTAAACCATAGATGAATGTTCTTTCACCAAATGTTGAGCCGGGCGATAACCTGAAATCCTGCGACAAGTCGATGATCTTTACTGAAGCAGGAATCCTATGCTGTTCCAAAAACTTTTTTGCATCACCATGACCTACACATAAAAACAGTACATCTACCTCTGTAAACGGCTGATCAGCGAATAATAGTTCTGTTTCTCCGATCAGGTCTTTATGAACTTCATATAAATGTTTCCCTGCATTGCTGGAACTATGTACACTTAACAAGTCTACTGCCGGATGACGCAGTAACAAACGAATCATTTCTCCACCTGTATATCCCGCACCACCAATGATAGCTGTTTTTATTTGACTCATTTGTTATCGGATTTAATGTT
>JACVCQ010000441.1 GCA_016741945.1 Chitinophagaceae bacterium | reverse complement strand
ATCCAAATCACCTTTGCTTTCTACGAAACCCCACCCCGTTCCACCGAGGTTGAAAGACGGACGAATCACCAATGGGAAACCGATCTCTTGTGCAAATTCTTTTCCTTCCAGAAAACTGTTGGCCACACGGCTAGGCGCCACGGCCATACCGATCTTCACCATCAGCTGACGGAATTTCTCACGGTCTTCCGCCGTATCAATAGCAGCCACATCCACCCCGATCATACGCACGCCATATTTCTCCCATACACCCAGTTCATCGGCTTCTTTACAAAGGTTGAGGGCTGTTTGTCCACCCATGGTTGGCAACACGGCATCGATCTGGTTTTCTTCCAGGATCTGTTCAATGCTTTCAACGGTAAGGGGGAGGAGATATACTTTATCAGCCATCATAGGGTCGGTCATGATGGTGGCCGGATTGCTATTGATAAGGATCACTTTGATACCTTCTTCACGCAAGCTCCTGGCAGCCTGAGAACCGGAATAATCAAACTCGCAGGCCTGTCCAATAATAATGGGACCCGAACCTACAATTAACACAGATTTGATGGATTGATCTTTGGGCATGGGACGAAAAAATAAATTGTGCAAATGTAAGGAAGGGAGGGTTATGGGGGGATTATTTTTTGAGAAGCTGTGAGCTACGAGCTGTGAGCCATGAGCTTCTAACGTGTACCTAACACTTATAAATAAAATATTCTCCTAATAATGCTCGTAGCTCGTGGCTCGAAGCTCACAGCTTCCCCTAACTTCGCGCAAAATTCAAACATGGCATTACCGGTGATAGGCAAGAAAGCTCCTGTTTTTAAGGGGGTTGACCAGAATGGCAAGAAGTTGTCTCTGACTGATTTTAAGGGACAAAAAGTGGTGTTGTATTTCTATCCGCATGATAATACCCCAACCTGTACAGTTCAGGCATGTAACCTTAGGGATCATTATGCTTTATTAAAGAAGAAAGGTTTTCAGGTGATCGGGGTGAGCAGTGATGATGTGAAAAGTCATAAAAAATTTGAGACCAAACACCAATTACCTTTTCCATTATTGGCAGATGAAGACCTCAAAATTCATGAGCAGTATGGTGTATGGCAGTTGAAAAAATTCATGGGTAAAGAATTCATGGGCACGATTCGCACCACTTTTTTGATCGATGAAAATGGGAAGATCAAAAACATTATCCAGAAACCCATGTCCAAAAAACATGCGGAAGAGGTATTGGCGGCATGGGGTGAGTGATAACGCTGCGTTTTCTGTGGTTATTTTTTACCACAGAAAACGCAGCGTACGGCACAGAGGCGCACAGAGTTGTCCAATAATTTAAAATGCCCCTTTTCTCCGTGAAACTCTGCGCCAAACTCTGTGGTAAAAATAATCACAGAGTGCGAGAGAAACAGAGATTGCGTGGAGGATATATTTTAAATTTCTATCTTGTTGCATCAATCTCTTGTTATGCAACGTATTTTCTTTTTTTGTTTACTTATTGGTTGTATTCAGTTGAATGCGCAAAAGACCGATAAAAAATTACAGCAACAAATTGAATCACTGATTGAAGGATACAAAGGCGATATTGGTGTGTATGTGCATGACCTAAAGAGGAACAGAGTAGTAGCCGTGCATGCCGATACCATATTTCCCACAGCCAGTATGGTGAAAGTGCCCATCATGATCGGAGTGATGGATAAGATCAGCAAAAAAGAATTGGATTACCATCAATCACTCACATACAAGGATTCACTGTTGTATGAAGGTGTAGATATATTGGGTTCTTTCAAGAACAATGAAAAGATCGATCTGAGTAAAGTGATGATGTTGATGCTCACCACCAGTGATAATACTGCCAGTTTATGGTTGCAATCGCTGGCAGGTACGGGCACACGCATCAATCAACTGATGGATAGTTTGGGTTTTCCGAATACCAAAGTGAACAGTCGCACACCCGGAAGAGAGGAGATCAGAAAGATCTACGGATGGGGGCAAACTACGCCACGTGAAATGGCGACACTGTTTGAAAAGATCGCGGCACGAAAAATCCTGAGTGATTCAACCAGTGATAAGATGTTGAAATTGCTTGGTAGAAATTATTGGGATGAAGAAGGATTATCATCCATACCTGCGGGTGTATTTGTAGCCAGTAAAAACGGAGCGGTGAATGCGAGTAGAAGTGAAGTGATCTATGTGCAAGGAGAAGGTGTGAACTATGTCTTCTGCATCTGCACCAAAAACAACCAAGACCAAAGCTGGACCCGCACCAACGAAGCCTGGACCCTCACAAGAAAATTATCAGCCTTATTGTTGAACTACTATAAAAAGTAAGTTACCATCTATATCCGCGTAGATCATGACAATCATGAAAATCCGTGTTCCATGTAGTTGTTAATAGAACGCAGATGGAGCGGATTGTCATGATTGACGCAGATAGTTTTTGTAGTACAAGAATTGAATCAGCGTAGATC
>JACVCQ010000440.1 GCA_016741945.1 Chitinophagaceae bacterium | reverse complement strand
GCCGTACACATTGCAATTTCATTTTTATCAGCCGGAATAGGTGTGGCATTGGAAATATAGGAAACGGTAGTAGGTGCACCACCATCCACTACCATGTAGCCGGTTGGCATGATTTCCAGACCACTTTTTTTCACAAAAGGGGCACTAATGACATGTTGGCCTATTAATAGTTCGGGGTTGCGTCCGGAAATTAATGAGAGATATAGAAGAGCATCTGCATATTTACTTACTTGGGAGGGGGAGCCGGGAAATAGAATAACAGGAATATCACAAGCGGCTTTGATTTGCTGGATACATTCATCCAAATGGCTGGAAATCACCAGACTACCACCCAGAAAGAAATAGTCCACTTTAGCATCTACAGACAGCGACACCAACTGTTCGATGCTCGCATTATCGACCTTATCAGGGTCTATAAGTACGGTGAAGGATTTCTTGCCCGCTTGCTTTCTTTCTGCCAATTGCTGATATATAACCTGCTTCATTCAGTATTAAATAGATGCTACTGCAAAAATGCAGAAAAGTTTTTGTTTAAGGCGCTAAACCCCTGTTTGTTTCGTATTTATTTGAAAGATAATGTGTTGGAAGCAATGTAAGGTCGCAAAAAAGAAGAAATTTTCGTTTTGTTGCACCTTTTGATTTACGGAAAATTCTTTATTCAACAAGGGCAAACACCAAAAAATCTTTCCCACAACGGGGGATATTCCCGCAAATTCAACCCTGATTTGAGGTATGAAAAAATCCATATTCTTTATTCACAAGCTGTGCATATTTACGGACTTGGATTGTCAAATTGGAAAGATATTTTCGTCAACCGCTTAACATTTTGTTAATCCGCTGGGACCCATTAAATAACCGCTAAAATCAGAACTGCATTTTGGCTACTCATCGATCTAAGAAAGGCTTGCAATTCGGACGTCGCTTTACTCAAGAAGGCGTTAGTCCGTACGACCAGTTTGAATATGATTACAGAGATTCTGTGATTAAAAATCCAAATGGTGAAAAGGTATTTGAAATGAACAACGTGGAGGTTCCTAAACAATGGAGCCAAATTGCCACTGATATCCTTGCACAGAAATATTTCCGTAAGGCCGGTGTACCACAACCCGATGGTTCAGTGGGAAGAGAAACGAGCGTTAAGCAAGTAGCACATCGTATGGCGCATTGTTGGCGAGTATGGGGCGAGCGTTATGGTTATTTTGCTTCTGAAAAAGATGCCCAGATATTTTATGATGAATTAGTATACAGCATCCTGAATCAGGCTTGCGTACCCAATTCACCGCAATGGTTCAATACCGGTTTGCATGAAGTATATGGCATTACCGGAAAGCCACAGGGACACTACTATGTAGATCCGAAAGATAGTAAGCTGAAAAAGTCAACCAATGCCTATGAGCGGCCTCAGCCGCATGCCTGTTTCATTCTAAGCGTGAGCGACGACTTAGTGAACGAAGGCGGTATCATGGATTTGTGGACTCGCGAGGCCCGCATATTCAAGTATGGTTCTGGTGTGGGTACCAATTTCTCACAAATTCGTGGCGGCGGAGAAAAATTGAGCGGTGGTGGTACTTCAAGCGGATTGATGAGTTTCCTCAAAATCGGAGACCGAGCAGCAGGTGCCATCAAAAGCGGTGGTACAACACGTCGCGCAGCTAAAATGGTGTGTTTGGATCTTGATCATCCTGAGATCATGGACTTCATCAACTGGAAAGTAGAAGAAGAGAAAAAAGTAGCTGCCTTGGTTGCTGCCGGTTATGACAATAGTTATGAGGGAGAAGCATATGCTACTGTATCCGGACAAAATTCTAATAACTCAGTTCGTATCCCTAACAGCTTCTTCAAAGCATTGGAAGAAGATAGTGATTGGGAACTAAAAGCACGTACCGATGGTCGTACCATGAAAAAAATCCCTGCACGTGAAGTATGGGATAAGATCGCTTACGCTGCATGGCGTTGTGCTGATCCGGGTACACAATACGACACTACCATCAATGAATGGCATACTTGTCCAAAAGGTGGTCGCATCAATGCGTCTAACCCTTGTTCAGAGTATATGTTCCTAGATAATACTGCTTGTAACCTCGCTTCCATCAACCTGCGTAAGTTTCATGATGATGATACCAATGTATTTGATGTAGAAGGTTTTGAATATACTACCCGTTTATGGACCACCGTACTGGAAATTTCTGTATTGATGGCTCAATTCCCTTCAAAAGAAGTGGCTCAGCTTTCTTACGATTATCGTACACTGGGTCTGGGCTTCGCGAACCTTGGTTCTATGCTGATGGTAAGTGGTATCGCTTATGATAGTGAAGAAGCGCGTGGTATTGCCGGTGCGATCTCTGCGATCATGACCGGTGTAGCATATAAAACATCTGCAGAAATGGCTTCTTTCCTCGGAGCTTTTGACAAGTACGAAGAAAATAAAGAAGACATCTTGCGCGTAATCCGCAA
>JACVCQ010000439.1 GCA_016741945.1 Chitinophagaceae bacterium | reverse complement strand
AATAATCAATGGGCGCTTCTGCAATAAAGCATCCACATTTGTTTTTTGTTCGATTGCTTGCTCCATAAAATGTATTTCTGATTTCTGATGTCGGATGTCTGATGTCTGATGTAAATATTAAATCAGACATCCGACATCATACATCAGACATTATTTACTCTTCCCCCTTCCTCGGTTTTCTCGCTCCTCCTGAATCCGCATCATTCATTCTGATTCTTCTTCCCTTGTAGTTCTTTCCATCCAATGCACGGATCATTTGATTGGCTGCGCTTTTTTCGATTTCTACCCAGCTATTCATGTCTTTCATATCGATCTTACCCAACACATCCTTTTTCAAATCGCTCATATCGAGAATAAACTGTAGGAAACTTGCTTTATAAAAACCATCTTTGGTTCCCAGGTTTACAAACAAACGGCTGTAACCTCCTCCCCGTTTGTATTCTTTTCGGTTATCTCCTTTACCTGCATCTCTACGTCGGCCTTGATCCGGTGCATCATTGTATTCTCTTCTGTTTCTCTCACGGAAATTCAGGTCTTCTGCATTTTCATAATATTTTAGAAAACGATCAAACTCCATGGCTGCAACACGCTTTAATACATCTTCTTTGCTTACATCTGCAAACTTTTCAGCCAGCATCGGTACATAGGTTTCATAATCACCATGACTGATATCTGCTGATAATAATTTATCCATGAAATGGAAAAACTGTTTGCGACATACATCTTTCCCGCTTGGAATATCGAGTTTATGGAACTTCGAGTTATTGATTCTTTCGATCTGTTTCAATCGATACATTTCTTTGCTATGCACGATTGAAATACAAATACCTACATTACCCGCACGACCAGTTCTTCCGCTTCTGTGTGTGTATACTTCCACATCATCCGGCAATTCATAGTTAATGACATGGGTGATGCCTTGTACATCAATACCTCTCGCTGCCACATCAGTAGCGATCAACAGCTGTAAGCTTTTATCCCTGAACTGTCCCATCACTTTATCTCTTTGTCCTTGGGTCAGATCGCCATGTAATGCATCAATATCATATCCTTCACGTGTTAATCGTTCTGAGATTTCTTGTGCATCAATTTTAGTTCTGGTAAAAATGATACCATAAATGCCCGGATTAAAATCAATAATGCGCTTTAATGTCTCATAACGATGATGTGAGCTGGTTACATAATATTGGTGATCGATGCTCTTATTAGCAGTGTTCACTTTTCCTACTGTAACTTCAGCAGGGTCTTTCATGTAACGCTTGCTTACTTTTCGGATCTCGGGTGGCATGGTAGCACTAAATAACCAGGTACTTTCACGCTGAGGGGTATTTTTCAAGATGAATTCTATATCATCCTGAAAGCCCATGTTCAGCATTTCATCGGCTTCATCTAATACTACATACCTGATCTCCTCCAAATTGATTGCCTTTCTTTCAATCAGATCAATCAATCTACCGGGTGTCGCTACTACAATCTGCGTTCCTCTTTTCAAATCGCGTATCTGTAATCCGATAGATGCTCCACCATAAACAGCCACCACTGAAACTCCTGTCATGTATTTCTTAAACAGTTCTAACTCTTTTACGATTTGTAAACAGAGTTCGCGGGTTGGACAAACAACCAGCGCCTGTGGGTGTTTTGCCTTTGTGTCAATTACGTGCAGTAAGGGTAATCCAAATGCTGCTGTTTTACCTGTTCCTGTTTGAGCGAGCCCAATAAAGTCTTTCGTACCACTCAGTAGTACGGGTATCGCTTGTTCTTGTATTGCGGTTGGGTTCACATACCCCAACTCATTCGTTGCCTGAATCAATCTTGCATCGATTCCCAACGCTTCAAATGTCGTCATGTATAAAAAATTTGTGCAAAGTTACCTAATATAGGGGGCTTTGCTGGTTTTATTTAGCCAGAAGCCAGTGAATAGTCAGTAGTGAATAGTGAGTATAAGTGCACCCACTCACTACTGACTCATCACTACTCACTTATCTTAAAATCCGCTTAATCCCATTCGCATGCTCAATCAACTCTTGCAAATACTCATAATTCTCTTTTTCCAGACAGGCTTTGAATTTTCTAAGCTGAGCGATATGTTCATTAAGTACATCTAGCACATTATCACGGTTTTGCATGAAAATGGGTACCCACATAGCCGGATTACTTTTTGCCAATCTGACGGTACTTTCAAAACCACCACTGGCCAATTCAAAAATGGCGTCTTCTTCCCTCTCTTTCTCCAAAACAGTATTGGCCAGGGCAAATGAAGTAATGTGAGAAATATGACTTACATAAGCCACATGCACATCATGATCATCTGCTTTCATATAGAGAATATGCATTCCCAAAGCTTTGTATAGATCTTCCACTTTTGCTACTGCATCGGCATCACTCTCCTCTTTTGAACAAATGACAGTGGCTTTATTGGCAAATGCTGCTTTCACTGCGGCATCCGGACCACTATATTC
>JACVCQ010000438.1 GCA_016741945.1 Chitinophagaceae bacterium | reverse complement strand
CCGGTTAAACCTATGGCAGCTGAAATGTTGAAAGATTATGACTGATTTAAAGGTATTAGCTTCGTGAATTTTAAACGTGATGCCGGAAAACAAATCACTGTGAATTACATGATGGCGAAAGACAGTGTGAAGAAAAGACTGGAAGGTGATACTGGGATGAGCTTTACCGAATTCACTTACCAGTTGATTCAAGGCTATGATTTTTATTGGCTGTACCAAAATAAAAACTGTAAACTCCAAATGGGTGGAAGCGATCAGTGGGGAAATATTACCACAGGTACTGAACTCATCCGTAGAAAAGCCGGAGGTGAGGCATTTGCTTTTACTTGTCCATTGATACGCAAAGCGGACGGAGGCAAATTTGGTAAAACTGAAAAAGGAAATGTGTGGCTGGATCCTAAAAAAACCTCTCCATACCAGTTTTATCAATTTTGGCTGAATGCCAGTGATGATGATGCCAAAACCTGGATCAAAATATTCACCCTCTTACCGGTTGCAGAAATTGAAGCGCTTATCACCGCGCATGATGCAGCACCTCATCAGCGTGCACTTCAGAAAAAATTGGCGGAAGAGCTAACTTGTTTTGTACACAGCAGAGCGGATTATGATTTTGCAGTAAAAGCTTCTGAAATTCTTTTTGGTAATGCCACGACAGAAGTTTTACAAAGCTTAAGTGAAGATCAATTATTGCAAGTGATGGAAGGTGTTCCTACGGTTGAGATCAGCAAAGCACAAGTAGAAACCGGCTATGATCTGGTTAGCTTCTTAGCTGAAACCAATATCTTCCCCAGCAAAGGCGAAGCACGTAAGATGTGGCAATCTGGTGGCGTAAGTTTGAATAAAGAAAAAATAGCTACAGAAAAAACAACACTCACAAGTTCAGACCTTCTACAGAACAAATACTTGTTGATTCAAAAAGGTAAAAAGAATTACTTTTTGGTGAAAGTGGTATAGTATGATTGGACGCAGATTTTTATGATCAGTTATGATTCATCATAATAAATCATAAAAATCTGCGTCCCATCACAATCAAAATATTTGAAAACCTAAAGCTGCATTCATTTCTTTACACAGCAGTGTCTTTATTTAGTTTATAATTTTTTCCAAAAAGCGCTTAATACTTTAAGATCTGCTTCAATATGATCTGTCATGGTAGAATGTCCGGCATCAGGTATCTCTTCAAATACAGCCCCTTTCACCAATTGCTGGTAACTTTTCACAGTCGATGGGCGAGCAGCATCATATTGTCCTGTTGTGAATAGTACCGGCACTTTAATTGTTGACAAATCGGGCATACGATTATAATCTTTCAGATTTCCGTTTGCAACAAACTCTTCAGGTCCCCACATATGCCGATACACTTGTAAGGACTGTAATCGCAAAGAACTATCGACATAAGGTGATAATGGCTGTTTACGATTGTAAAAACTGTTATAATACAGTGTGAGCGCTTTGGCCAATTCCAGAGAATCTTGCTTGTCTCCTTTTCGGAAATTTTGCAAAACAGTAGCCACATTGGCAGGCAATTGCATCATCAATGTATCTGCATCTGATATCCAATTGGCAACGCGTAAACATGGACTTGCTAATACGATGGATCGAATATTTTCAGGGTGCTGTAAATAAAAGTCCGTTGCCAACATGGTACCGAATGAATGTCCATAAAGATCAAAAGTTTCGATCTTCAATGCCTTCAATAAAGCTGATACCTGGTCAACATGCGCTTGCATATTCATCAAGCTGGTGTCAGTTAGTTGATCAGAGCGTCCACAACCCAATTGATCAAAAACGATTACAGTTCGCTCTTTCGATAAAGAATCAGCCAATGGCGTGAGGTAATAACTGGTGAAACCCGGACCACCATGTATCATCACAATCGGAACCCCTTCACCAGTACCCCAAACACGATACCATATTTTTCCACCTTTTACTTGTACAAATCCTTCATGAGGGGTAAGTACGGGCATTGATGTTTTATTGGAACAAGCATACATCATTAGACTCAACGCCATCAAGCAATAAAAAATGAAACGTTTCATGAGCTTAGTTTAGATAAAATATGGACGCATTATTTGATCGTTTTTATCTTCTCCCACATCTGCTCTGCTACCAATTTATTTCCTGCATCATTCAAATGCACACGATCATAGGTGAGTATTCTTGAATCCTGGTTATTGGGATTATTGGCTTTACTGTAATTCAAAAAAGCGGAACGTAGATCAACCAATGGTAAATGATTATCTGCTGCATATTTCCTGATCCAGTTACTATAATGATTGAGTTCTCCATCCTGTGGATTGGTACCATCATGTCTTTCACCGATCACTGCCGGTGTACATACAATCACCTGAATACCTGAAGCTTTCATTTTATCTACAATGGCTTGATAGAATTTCCCAAATTTATCATAATCAGTACCCGTTCCCATCATACTCTTATGCCAGATATCATTCACGCCAATATAG
>JACVCQ010000437.1 GCA_016741945.1 Chitinophagaceae bacterium | reverse complement strand
AACGACCGGATGATGTAATACGATTATAGCTCAATGAAATGTCTGTATTTTTATTTTTCCATCCGGTTGTAGCACCGAAACTAAATGCTCTACTGCCTTTTTGTATATAGGTTTTATTTGGATCAACATTTCCTCCATTATTCAATGCATGTTGTACAATGCCTTGTACGCCTGAATAGAAGGAACTGCTTCCCCATTTTTTATCTACCTGTACCAAAATAGTATTGAATACATTTTCTGTCCATTGTTCCCAGACCTGCAACTTTAACCCTTGCTGAGATGAATGTGTGAAACCAAGAACCCCGATGGCATTACTATAGATATGTTCTCTGTATTCAGAAGGTTGTCCGTTTTCCTGAACTCCTTGTGGATATACTCCAATTGAAGCCCCAATATTGAACCAGCGAACAGTACTTCTCGGACTGATACCCCATAAAACACCCCCTTCCCATTTTATTTTCTTTGATACAGTATTCAACCAAATACCATCTACTCCTGTAGGTCTCATTCTTCCATCCTGTAAATTAATGAATGGAGTATTGATTAGTTGTTTACCTAAACTGAATGTGGCGTTTTTAAAATGATATTTTAAGTAGAGCTCTTCTAGTCTGTCAATATCGTTTTTATTGGATGCGTTTTCTATATCAAATAATCCGATCTCATATCTGTTCACCTGTTTTGTGAGTGCGTCAGGCTGATGTAAATCAGAAGATCCAATGTTAAAAATGAAAAATCCACCAACGACGGCCTGAAAGCCATGAAATTTTCCCGTTTCATATTTTAATCCCCCACCCACAGCATGGGCATAATAATCAGTAAGCCCTTTTTTATTATCAGTAGCCATGAAAAAATAACGAAAATGAGCTTCTGTTTTTCCATTTACAAAAGCAGCTCTTAAGCTGTTGCTATCAATAAGACGGCTTTCATTCTCCTGCATTGCGAAAGCATAGAAGTTTTGAAAAAATAGTATAAGTACTATGGCAGTAATACGTACTGTCATACATAAAGGGTTTTATAATAAAAGTGATTATCGACCGATGGAACAAGTAATAAAAGAAACAGCTTTTCTGAGGAAGGAATTTTTGCCAGATAAAGGATACCCTATTTTTTCTAAGGTCTTAATGATGAGATCTCTATCAATACCGATACCCATTACACAAACCTTTTTATCTGTCAATGAAATATTAACACCTTGAACACCGTGTATTTTGATGAGTGTTGATTCAATCGTATTGGCACAACCACTACATCGCATGTTCTCTACAAAAAATATTTCTGTACTAGTCATGATAGATGCATGTGTAAGATCTGTTGTAATTGTGAAACGTTTTTTACGCCCGGCTCTCGCCATAGAAGATCCCCTTTTTTGAATACCATCAATGTTGGAATACTGTTCACTTGAAAATGAGTCGCAACATCATTGTGTTCATCCACATTTACTTTAAAAATTTTTATCTGGTCTCCCATTCGGTCTTTTAACTCCTTTAAAACAGGCGGCATCATTCTACAAGGTCCACACCAGTCTGCATAAAAGTCAATCAGAACAGGTGTTTCACTATCTATGATCTTTTGAAATGCATTATTCAACATAGCTTTTTTCTTTTGGGTTCTTCTTGAATAAACTGAATACCAAGGCACCTATGATGGCAAAATAAATGGTGCTATTGAAGGGTTTTGAAGTGATGGCGCAAGTGCCACTCAAACATCCAATGTATTTCCAATACAAATAACCGCCTACAGCTCCCACTAAAGCACCTAATATGACTAAACTGTTTTGTTTATACCACTTCTTCATATGCTGTATTCTTCTCCTGAGATTTTTTTGATGAACTAAATGAAGTAGAGCAACCGGCAGGCCCACAACAACCTATGTTAAAAACAGCGCTCGCCAGTAATATTATACCGAGTACAGCAGTGGTCGTATCTTTCATATACCACGACTGTACTATAACAGCTAGTGCTAAGATTAAGCGTATGATACGCATGATATGCCAGTTACTTGTTAGTGTTTTCATTGTTATTTGTTTTGATAAAATAACATATCGTTCAATCCGCCCCCATTGTATACTTCCTGTAATCCCTGTTGGTGCAAAAAATTCATGCCGATACCGCTTCTGTTACCACTTCTACAATATAAAAGAATAGGTTGATTATCTGTTTTTAATTGATTGAGGTGCTTGGGTAGCTCATCTAATGGAATATTGATCGCTCCTGGATAGTGTGAAACCCCATATTCACTTGCTGTTCTTACATCAATGATAACAGTGTTCTTATCGTTGATGATTTCTTGTATTGTTTTCATCATTATAATAAGGTTGTTGGACATACATAATCACTTACACGAAACTTCCCTGATTCTTTAATGGCTTTGAAACCACCTTTTATATCAATCAGATTATCAAATCCTCTTGCGTGTAAAATGGAATTGAAGATCATTGAACGATAGCCACCTGCACAGTGTACATA
>JACVCQ010000436.1 GCA_016741945.1 Chitinophagaceae bacterium | reverse complement strand
TGTAAGTATAGTAACTTAGTAGCTTTGTCAAAATAGCAAATGATGATAGACCAATCTACACTTTCAAAATCTTGTACTTTGGCCCATTTGACTGTTGATCGTTTGCCCAATATCACGACCAATAACTCCATTTCTTTGTTGTAGTCTGCATATTTATATTGAAAACTGTCGATCGATTTGATACCCTCCTTGTATTTAAGTGGAGACCACTTATCGCTTGGAGATTCAAAAATGATCGTGCTTAGAGGATTGCGAATAGATTGAATGGGAAATTTATCAGGAAACCCTTTGAATCCTTCCAAGAATTTCCGAAAATCTTCCTGGTCTAGACTCATTTTGTATGAAAGATCCGGTAATAAACTATTCCAATCTGAGTCTTGGTAATAAAGATCTTCCAAGTCCTCCGTCACTTCCGGATCTGCGATATTCGCAATAAAGGTTGCTGGACCTAAATTAGGTTTAACTCTAGTAAAACGACCTGCCAACTGCAGGGTGATTGTCAAACTTTTTTTTGTATCGTGGAAGGCTGCGATCTTAAGTTCAGGCAAATCAAATCCTTCTCCAAGCATGTCAACACAGATTATAATCCTGTGTTGCTTTGATATAATACTGTTTATCATTTCCTTTAAAGTACTTGCAGGCTTTATCTGAGAATGAATAATAACTGGTCTATAAGCTGCATGTGCTTCATAATAAGGGTATATTTCATTGGCACGGTTAATTTTATTTACCCTTACCATTAGGATATGATCATAACCTGCTGCTAGGTCTTTGGCGAGCTGATCTACTGCTGCTTCTGCAATTAATCTATCTGCTTCCCGTAAATCATATTCGCGAATGGGTTTGAATATAATTGGTCGAAAATAATCCATTTCTTGAGCCTTCTTTAGCGGGAAGTTGAAGATGATTTTTCCATCTAGTCTTTTACCATCATTACGAAATGGTGTTGCCGTAAAAAGAAGTGTTTTACTATTTTCAAACTGCATTCGAAACTTGCTCCATGTTTCCGCTGGAGTATGATGTGCTTCATCAATAAATAGGTGAGAAATTCTTTTGGATAATACCAAGTTTATATTTGAATCCTGATATCCCATAACACTCATGGTTGCAACTATTACATTGCAATGATCCAAAAATTCATTTAATGATTCTTTTGTTTTGAATTTGTGTTCGATTATACCCACAATTGGGCTTTCGCATTCTTCTCCCACAATACCTACGGTTGGTAGTACCCCTAAAGCACAGAAATTTCTTGCTAGTTGGTTTCGTAATGCATCAGTTGGAACAATAACAAGTAAAGTATCAATTTCGCTAGCAATCAGAGTAGCTATCATTGTGTCTGTTTTACCTGTCCCAGTTGGGAGGACTACTATACCTGCTTCATCTGATACAGTCCAATGAGACTGGATTGCATACAAAGCCCCTAACTGTGGAGTTCTTAAACCTTGTTCACTTGTCTTATCAGACTTATATTTAATAACTTCTTTCCAGCTTTGTTTAATGTAGTCTCTTGTGAGCTTTCTTGAATAAATGTCTTCGCTGAGGGGATGTTTTTGCCAAACTAGTTTACGTAAATCCAAAACAGAAAGAGAGAGGTCTATTTCAGAGATGTCTGAACATTTCAACACATACCTAAATCCAGATGCGAGAGTGCCAGATGCTTTTTTTGCGGTTATAAGTACATTGTCTCCTTTATATTTAAATGTGATAGTTTGATTTTCAGGATGAAAAATGGGTAATTCTACTTGTATAGTTTCTATTCGTGATAGAGTTTTGAAAATTTTTCCCGCTTCAAGCTTTATTGCAGTATAAAGACTCGGAAGTACTATGGTGACCATAATAGACTTTTTAATTATTAAAAAGCAGCTGTCTGCTATAAGTTGTTTGCTTATAATAAATATTGAACGAAAGAAATGCCAACTTGAGGGAATGGTAGGCATTATGGGGGAACTTAAAGTTAAGGTATCCTAGTTTGGATTCCAAACAAGTCATAATCTCTTTTATCAAACTATAATTTTTCAAGCAAATCATGCAGTTTGAGATTTGGGTAAAATGCTTAAGCTGAAATGTTAATGTGAAAAGGATAAGATTTTTAGAGTAACTGGATATATTGAGGTATTTCCATTGCTTAATTGTATTGAATTCATGGTTTCATTTGTATATCTTTTGTGATTTAATAACGATACGATCTGTCTTTATATCCTACTTTTTCCAGCCAATGTACTTCTAGACTGAATACACCAAAATCATCTACCACTTTGCCTTTGAGTTTGTAGAAACCACTAGTGTGTAGGGGGTGGCGTTTGGCGGTGGTGGGGAAGTGGACGGTGTCGATCCAGTTGAGGTTGCTGTCGACAAAGGTGCCGAAGAACATGGTGTCGGCGTTTTTGGTGATGACGTGTTTACGGGCGATGAAATAGGCAAGCATCGTTATTTTCTTTCCTTTGTGGTTTGGCATTTCGCTGGCGGT
>JACVCQ010000435.1 GCA_016741945.1 Chitinophagaceae bacterium | reverse complement strand
GTAGTAGCATCCGTGAAATTGAAATTATTGAGATAGCAGGTGCCTTGTACATTGAAATCAGGAACAAATCCGGGATATACGCTAACCGGTGCAGTAGCTGAGTCAACACAACCGCTTGTGCTAGTTACAGTAAGTTTAAGTGTATATGTCCCTGTATCTGAATAAGTATGGGTAGGAGTAGGATTGGTAGAAATTGGTATTGGAGCTTTACTATCTCCAAAATTCCAAAGGTAGCTGTTGATACCGGAACTAGTTGATTCATTTTCGAAAGACATGGTAAATCCATCACAGGTAATATAGGATGGTTTAAGACTGGCACCTACTAAAGAACAATCGGAAACGCGTAAAGCAAAATCTTTTCTGTGGGAAGATATAAGAGAGCCATTTCTCCATTCGTTGATACAAACTGTTACTACATAATAACCACTTGCAGGAGCAATTCCCGATATAATACCGGTTGTAGGGTTGATTATCACATTCGATCCTAAGGGTAAATTACCGGAATAACCACCACTGTATTGGACTGTACCGGCAGGATAAATATAATTTGGGTCTGTTGAATGTACTGTACCACCTCTATTTAATGCATTACAAAAACTATATGACAGTGAATCGTTATCAGGATCAACTGCACCAAAATCGAGCATAAAAGGTGTATTTTGACAAACTATCGTTGTATCTTTTAACTGAAATACCGGACTAGAATTATTGCCGGTTGGCAATGAATTCGTACCGGGTATTTGACATGTATAAGAAGCACCTTCTCCGTTTGAGTTATTTCCTAAATCAACAGTCTGAACATTAATGATACTATTACTTCTACAGCAAGTCTGGTACATGGCAACATATCCTGTAGAGGTATTTGGTAATTCTTGTGTAAAAGAATAGTTACCGATGAAATAACAACTTTGTACGTTACCTACTAGGCATGGATTAGCACCCTGCGTGATCTCTATTTGTAAAGGATCAAAACCTTGGCCAGTCACTCTGGGTACATTAACACTTGCTATAGGAGCAACTGCTGCGTTTGAGTTTGGATAAATCAATATAAGCACACTGCCCGGAAGTTGGGCGGGTTGTGATCCGCCAGCATTATTCGCCGGGTTACACTCTCTGAATAAACGAAGGGTAATTTGATATCTCGATGAATTAGCTGCATTACCAGGACCTAAATACTTGTAGTGTAGCTCTCCACCTGCAATATGCCCTGCATAAGTCGTGATCAGGGAACCTAATAACAATATAGTCAGAATCGCTTTTTTCATGCTTACAGAACCCAAACGCCTTTCTTCTAGTTTTGTGAAATTACATACCACACTACCCCGAAATACAATCTTTATCTTTTTAACGTGTTTCAAACATCCCTAAGAGTAGAATCAGTGTTGAATTGCTGCTTATTTTGTCAAATAACAGCAAATTCTTTTATCTGACAATCAGATGGGGAGAATAGTTGCCTGAAGATATGGGTGTATTTACCGGATTAATACGGCTGTGCCTTTACGAAATACTGGTTTTCCATAAATATCTTTTCCCTGCGTAACAAAGACATAAGTACCCGAACCTTGTGGAATACCATTATACCTACCATCCCATCCAATACCTTGTTGACTGGTACTAAATAGCAATTGCCCCCACCGATTGTAAATCCTGAAATATTGAAGTTCAGTAATACCTACCGGTATGGGTTTCAATATATCATTCTTGCCATCTCCGTTGGGTGTGAATCCACTGGGGACTAGAATATCCGGTTGACTTTTCAATACTTTCACGAGTATATCATCTTCTCCATAACAACCTCCTGCATCTGTTACCCGAACACGATACAAGATGGAGTCAATATCATTTCCCAACTGTACAATGGGGTTATAAATCGTAGTATTGTTTAAGCCAAGCGAAGGTGTCCAATTAAACTGATTGCCACTGGATGCAGTGGCTGCTAATGCCAATGATTGATCAGGTACAATCATAGTATCTCTTCCTGCGTTTACAATAATATTGGGAATTACCTGTATCCGGACAGAATCTCTTACTGATTTTGGACAACCGGATACAGTATCTCTCACCGTGAGTATATAAATAGTATTACGAGTTGGTCCTGCCAATGGATTTAATCCGTTTGTATTTACCAATGCATTAGTGGGTGACCACCGAAACTCTGTTCCCGTATAATTTGCATTTAGTTGTACACGATTGCCATAGCAAATAATTGTATCGCGTGTTGTAATATTTACCTGTGGATAAGGTGCTACCCTAACTGTAATTTGGTCTGTTGCCTGACATCTACCTAAATTACCAATTACTGTATAAGTTGTGTTAGCTGTGGGATTGGCAATAGGGTTTTTAATAGTAGCATTATTGAGTGTTGTTGAGGGTGACCAAGAAAAAGAACTTGCAATGGTATTTGTTCGAAGTATGATCTGATCTGTTAAACAGATAGTAGTATCTGGTCCAGCCTGTACTGTAATATAATTGACTACATTCACCG
>JACVCQ010000434.1 GCA_016741945.1 Chitinophagaceae bacterium | reverse complement strand
GGTCCCCATCCACATCGTGGATTCTCTCCTGTGAGTTTTATTTTCAAAGGAGGTGTACACCACCGTGATAGTAGGGGTAATGACAATGTAGTATATGCGGGTGGAACACAATGGATGAACTCCGGAATGGGTATGATACATAGTGAAAGACCTCCCGCCGATATTCATGAAATTGGTGGCAGACAAGAACTTATTCAGTTATGGGTAAATACACCTGCTAAACATAAAATGGATCAGCCTTCTTATCAACCCCTCACAGCAAAAGATACGCCTAAGATTATCACTGCAGATGAATTGGTTCAAGTTAATATTATCGCTGGTCAGTTAGGAAAGACAAAAGGTCCAATTCATACCCTATCTGATGTAAACACTTTTACGGCAATCTTTCAAAAAGCCGGGAAATATTTTTTCGAAATTCCTGCCTCACACAATGCTTTCATCTATGTGCTTCAAGGAAAAGTACAAGTAACAGGAGATAGTGAAGTGGAAGGAAAATATGTAGCCGTCTTCAATAATGATGGTGAAGGATTTGAATTGGAAGCAATGGAAGACAGTACCGTATTCATTGGAACCGGTGAACCACTCAACGAACCCGTAGCCTCACATGGTCCATTCGTGATGAACAACCAAACCGAACTCATGGAAGCCTTCCGTGATTATCAGTTGGGGAAAATGGGGGTGTTAATTGAAGAATAGTGAGTAGTGAATAGTCAGCAGTGAGTAAGAGAATAAACACTCACTATTCACTACTGACTACTCACCAAAATCCAAAGCATAAATAAAACAATTGGCGATAAGCCATCAACAATTAGCAAAATAAAAACCACAAACAATGGCAACTTACAAAATCGACGCAGCACACAGTGAGATCACATTCAAGGTAAAACACTTGATGATCACCAATGTAACCGGTAGCTTTACCAAATTCGATGCTACCATGGAATCTGAAGCAGCTGATTTCAGCGATGCAAAAATTTCTTTTGAAGCAGATATCGACAGTGTGAATACCAATAACGAACAGCGTGATGGTCACCTGAAAAGTGATGATTTCTTCGCAGCAGAAAAATTTCCTAAGCTGACTTTCGTTTCAAAAAGCTTGACAAAGAAAAGTGATGATGCATACACCCTTACCGGTGATCTTACTATTCGCGATGTAACAAAAACCATCGATCTTTCAGTTGAATTCGGTGGTACCATGGTAGATCCTTGGGGTCAGCATAAAGCCGGATTCGAGATCAACGGCAAAATCAACCGTAAAGAATTCGGTCTGGGCTGGGGTGCAGTAACTGAGGCAGGTGGAGTTGTAGTAAGTGATGAAGTAAAATTACACTTAGCGGTTCAGATGATTAAGCAAGCGTAATAGTGAGTGGTGAATAGTCAGTAGTGAGTAAAAACAAATACTCACTATTCACTACTGACTACTCACTCATACTAGCAACCTTTCATAAAATATACCCAGTATGACAAAAGCCAACATCACAACCACAAAATATCAGGTTCGTTTGGAGAACGGAAGGCATGTATTTGGTGCAGATGAACCTGTAGCGCAAGGCGGAACGGATCTAGCTCCGGCACCTGATGAATTGTTGGAAGCTGCGTTGGCGAGTTGTACTGCCATTACCCTTCGGATGTATGCAGACCGGAAACAATGGCCGGTAGAAGCAATAGAGGTAACAGTTGGTTTGGAAAGGATCGATGGTAAAACGGTTTTCAGTCGCAACATCCAACTGAAGGGGGATCTGGATCAAGAACAAAAAGATCGATTGTTACAGATCGCTAAACTTTGTCCTGTATCCAAAACATTGAGCGGATCTATAGAAGTAAACAGTTCTATCAACTAAAAATTCTGCGTAACTCTTAATCCTTCTATTCTCTGCGGTTAATTTTTACTGCTGAGAATAGAAGCAAGAGAGGTGACGCGGAGAAATGATAATATGAAAACAACATTTTTCCCCGCATCAGAAAGAGGATTGAAAGATATTGGCTGGCTTATCAGCAATTTTTCTTTTAGCTTCTCTTCTTATCAAAATCCGGCTCGTAAAGGATTTGGATTATTACACACATTCAATGATGATGTAGTAAAAGCAGGTGGTGGCTTTGGATTGCATCCGCATACCAATATGGAGATCATCAGTGTGATGCTGCAAGGAAAAATGAATCATAAAGACACGATGGGTTATACAGAAGTAGTAGAAAAAGATTGGGTGCAGATCATGAGCGCCGGAACCGGGCTGAGACATGAAGAACATAATATTGGTGAGGAAGATGTACAGTTTTTACAAATATGGATCGAACCTAAACTGCAAAATATCACTCCCCGCTATCAAAAAAGATATTTTCCGGAAGCCAAAAGAAAAAATCAATTGACCACCATCGTAAGCAATGAAGAAGGCATCACCCATTGCTGGATCAATCAGAATGCGAAATTGAGCTTGGGTTATTTTGATGCCCAACAAAAAATGGATTACTCATTTCCACCCACCAATAAGTGTGTATATGTA
>JACVCQ010000433.1 GCA_016741945.1 Chitinophagaceae bacterium | reverse complement strand
GCCCTCAGTAGCAATTTCATTTTCATTTGTATCTTACCGTAAACAACCTACATGAAGAACGCTACCAGACTATTGTATCTCTTAGCGATTGTACGTTTTGTACTTCCCTTCTTATTGGTACATCCTTCTTATCAATTACATCGCGATGAATATCTCTATTTAGCAGAAGGCCATCATCTAGCCTGGGGATTTTTAGAAGTCCCACCCATGCTCTCGTTTATGGCATACATCAGCAATGCTTTAGGCGCTACTGAGTTTTGGGTGAAGTTTTGGCCTGCCTTATTTGGCTCTTTGATTTTACTGATGATGGGTAAGATCATATTACGTTTAGGCGGAAGAAGCTTTGCCATTTTACTGGCTTCTTTACCTTTTTTATTTACAGGCTATATCAGAATGTTTTATTTCTTTCATCCTAATTTTCTCGATGTATTTTTCTGGACACTCAATGCTTATGTACTCATTCGTTTTATAGACACTAAAAAAAATGGATGGTTATATGTCTTGGGAATCAGCATTGGTTTAGGTATGTTAAGTAAATATTCTGTTGCATTTTATACTGCTAGTTTATTCACCGGACTTTTATTGACAAAAAATAGATCCATTTTTTTCAATAAACACTTGTACTTCTCAGCTGCGGTTTCATTATTTATCATGTTACCTAATATGATATGGCAATACCAGCACGGATTCCCGATTTTTATTCATATGGAAGAGCTGAAAGAAACACAATTACAGTTCATTGATCCCAAAGATTTTCTGATCGATCAGATCATGATGTTCCTCCCTTGTGTTTTTATTTGGATCAGTGGACTGCTATATGTTTTCTTTTCACCGGAAGGGAAAAAATATCGGATGATTGGTATCAGTTATTTCGCAGTGATCGCCTTACTGACTTACATGAATGGTAAAAGTTATTACGCAGCAGGTGTATATCCTGTCTTATTTGCATTTGGCGCTTATTGGCTGGAAAAACTTACGATTGGAAAATTGCTTATGCTTCGCTATGCAATGGTATTACTACCCGCTACTTTGGGCATACTGATTATGCCTTTATTATTACCCGTTTACGCACCACAAACATTAGCCAATTGGTATCAATCTAAAAACCTGCATACCATGGGTTCGTTCAAATGGGAAGACCTTGAGTATCATCCATTACCCCAAGATTTTGGAGACATGATCGGCTGGAAAGAATTGGCAGAAAAAACAGCTGCTGTTTATAAAAGTTTACCGGAAGCAGAACAAAAGAAAACGATGGTCTATTGTCGGGGTTATTATACTGCAGGTGCATTAAACTATTATGCAAAACAAGTTGGCTTACCGGTTGTATACAGTGATGATGCTTCTTTTTTATTCTGGATGCCGGAACAATATGATTTCAAACATTTGATACTAGTAGGCAAAAGAATGCCTGATAAAGACGATATCGTATTCCAACAATTTGAAAAAGTATCCATTCGTGATTCTATTGACTACCCTTTGTTTCGGGAGACAAAAACCAAAATCTTCTTATTTGAAAACGGAAACGACTCATTAAAACCTATTACCGAACGAGGAGTAGCAGCTTTAAAAGCAAGGTTCAGCCGAAAATGAGATTTGCATTCCATTGCTTACTTTTGTGCCTTAAATCGATTGCATGAGTAATCCCAAACGCCCCATTCGCGTACTGGTTGCCAAGGTAGGATTAGACGGACATGACCGTGGCGCCAAAGTGATCGCCACTGCTTTACGTGATGCAGGAATGGAAGTGATCTATACCGGTCTCAGACAAACACCTGAAATGGTAGTGAATGCTGCCTTACAGGAAGATGTGGATGCCATCGGTATCAGTATTCTCAGCGGAGCTCATATGACCGTATTCCCAAAAGTCGTACAACTACTCAAAGAAAAAGGCATGAATGATGTACTACTCACCGGCGGAGGCATCATTCCAGAAGATGACATGAAAACACTCAATGATATGGGTGTTGGTAAGCTATTTGCGCCGGGTACTCCCACTGGTGATATTGCAAGTTATATTGCTGAATGGACAGCGGCGAATAGAAATTTTTAATAAGGATAGTTGAACGCGGATTCTCATGATCATCATGATTAACACGGATTAGTTATAATAAAAATCATGACTTATCATGATGATCATGAAAATCCGTGTTCTATTTTTCAATATCGTCAGAATATGGACTACAAGTAACATCTCATCATAACCCATCATATCCAAAGGATTCCTAGGGAAAAAATCTGCGGCCCATCATTCTTATTAAGACACCAAAGTTTATATCTCCGGAAGTCGTAATCTTTTTCTTTTAGAGAGAATACGTATGCCCACGATGATCACTACACAAATAAATAGACCCAGGTTGTATTCAATGCCATAGTATTTCAATCCAATGTATATGATACCCCCAAGTGCACAAGCTGTTGCATACAGTTCACCGCGTTTCAATAGATTTGGCACCTCACCACAGATCATATCTGCGAGTAATCAACCAAATGTTGCAGACATTACACCCATGATCA
>JACVCQ010000432.1 GCA_016741945.1 Chitinophagaceae bacterium | reverse complement strand
AAATATAGCCATCCTAAATCACTTCCAATTAAGTTCCGACGATTTTCAACGTACAGCCATACACCCCGCATTTGGCACTGTAACACTTCAACAATTATTAGCTACCTGGGTGGTACATGATCAGAATCATATTTACCAGATCACCAGAACGATCTCACACCAATATCGTGAAGAAACAGGCCCATGGAAAGCTTATCTTAGAATTATTCAATAATAAAATTGAACCCTCAGTTAAGTTGATTGTAATACGGTAATAACCTATGGCCATGGAAAGCTATAATGGTACCAAAACGTTCTACGCAAAAAATCAATCTGCTTGGCGTAAATGGCTTGAAAAAAATCACAGCCAAGAAAATGCTGTTTGGCTGATCATTTACAAAAAAGAAACAGGAATCCCGAGTATTTACTATCCTGAGGCCGTGGATGAGGCTTTATGCTTTGGGTGGATAGATAGCAAGCCAAACAAAAGAGATGATGAAAGTTATTATCAATTCTTTGCTAAGAGAAACCCCAAAAGCAAATGGAGTAAGGTGAACAAAGAAAAAGTAGAACGATTGATCAAAGCGGGAAAGATGCATCATTCCGGATTGAGTATGATTGAACTTGCCAAAAAATCAGGTACTTGGGATGCTTTGAATGAAGTTGAAAATATTACCATTCCAGCCGATCTTGAAGCTGCGCTTAAAAAGAATCCTCTGGCAAAAAATAATTTCAATGCTTTTTCGAGATCGTCAAAAAGGGGTATTTTAGAATGGATCCTTAACGCCAAGAAATCAGAAACACGCGAGAAAAGAATCCATGAAACGGTCATGCTTGCTGCTAAGAATCTAAAAGCCAATCACCCCAATCAACCAAAAAAATGAAAGCAGTCATCGATCAATCAGGCGGCATGCACTTTATTGGTATCAGTGCATCAACAGCAGAAAAATTCATCAAAAAAGGAATCAAGAGATGTATTTGTACCCTCAATGGTAAATCGAGTTTGCATGTAGCCTTACAATCAAGAAAAGAAGAGGGCTATTTTATTTATATCAGTAAGCGGGTGATGAAAGAATTGAACCTGAAAAAAGGGATGACGGTACAAATGGAGTTAAAAGAAGATGAGAGCACTTTCCAATTTGAAGAAGCAGAAGAATGGAACGAAGTACTCGCAACAGATCCTATTGCTAAAGATATATTCAATCAATTAACACCCGGTAACCAACGAAGTATTTTGTATTTAATTACCCGCGTTAAATCATCTGAAAAAAGGATTGAAAGATCATTCCATATTGCTGAACAGCTCAAAAGGGGTATCCACAGTGCTGCTCAACTGATGAAGAAATAAATTCACATCAGTCGTTAAAACTGTTAAGGAAAACTAAAAAAAAGAAATATTGCTTATTGTGCTACCCTATTTCAGCGCCAAGATTTTCCTAAATCATATGGTAGCGGTTAATTTTTCATTATCATTACGGAAATTTGTGCTGATCGTTAAACTATACATTCGATGCTTCGCGGGATATTCAGCTTATTAGCCATGGTTTTTTCTATACTTGTTGTATACGCACAACAAGTGCCCAAGACTTGGTTTCAGATGGACTTCAACAAAGATTCATTTTACGGAATCAGTTTATATAAAGCTTACGACTTTTTAAAGGAGCGTAATAAAAAAAGTGAACCTATCATTGTTGCCGTTTTGGACTCAGGGATCGACACTACACACGAAGACCTAAAACCGATACTTTGGCGTAATCCAAAAGAAATTCCGGGGAATAATAAAGATGATGATGGCAATGGATATGTGGATGACGTATATGGGTGGAATTTCTTAGGAAATAAAGATGGTAGAAATATTAAGAAAGCTTCTGATGAACGTTCAAGGATTTTTCACAGATGGAAGGATCAGTTTGCGAATAAAAATCTGAATCCGGAAGAAATGACACTGCAACAGCGTGAGCAATTCTTTATCTGGAAGAAAGCAATGAATCAAATGAATTTTAGTCATGAAGAGCAGATGGAATTGATGTTTATTGAGGTGACTACCAAAGCATTGAAAAAACATGATAAGATCTTACGTCAGGAAATGGGCTGTGAAGAATATACTTGCGAAAAACTGGAGAACTTTCAACCCGCTAGTAAGATGGGAAAAGAGGCCAAGTTGGGTTTTCTTACTTGCATGAAGATGATTGGATTAGATGCAGAAGAAAAGAACACAGTTTTATTGTCGCAATTGGATGAATATATTGATGGTAAAAAAACAGCTTTTGAATCCAAAGAAAAAGCGCCACCTGATTATCGTGCAGAGATCATCGGGGATAATTATTACAACCTGAATGACCGTTTTTATGGCAATGGAGATGTGATGGGCCCCAATCCGGATCATGGTACTCATGTAAGCGGATTGATTGCCGCTCAGCGAAACAATGGTATCGGTATTGATGGTGTGGCAGACAATGTTCGGATTATGATGTTACGTGTGGTACATTAAGGGGAGGAAAAAGATGAGTATTAGTGACAAGTATTTCGTTTGTGGGATAAT
>JACVCQ010000010.1 GCA_016741945.1 Chitinophagaceae bacterium | reverse complement strand
AGACAATACGACCAATATTGCCATTAGATTTTTGTTCTTTCTCATATTCGTTTTGTTTTGTGTAGGATATATACGGTTAAAATCGCCATTTGGTACATCAATACATCTATCCAATCTCCGGTTCCGTGCATCCAGCCCAACCATTGAAATAATTCTGTGGCTGAAACCATGATTGCTATTCCAATTTTCCATGCCTTAGGTATCCGTCCCCAACCACCCCAAACCATTACCATCGCCATCCATAGAGAAACACACCAGAGATAATCAGGTATCCATATAGAACCAGGAAAAGAACTGGTTTCTTTTGAATTATATAACAACCATCTTTCAAATAAAACAGGAACCGTTCTTCCTTTTAAGTACATCAAGACTCCCATCATCATGGGAATCACAACCCAAGCCAGCCTTGTTATTAAAAGCCTTCTATTCGCGTTCAAGCTCTTCTGTATTAATGCGGTCATCAAAAAAGACGACCACATAGTTTTCAGATTTCAGTTTGGCAATCAAATCGTTTCGATATTCAGTAATCTCTTGTAGGGTTGCAAACAATCTAGGCGATTTCCAGGTCTGTGTTACTTTGTCTTTAAAATAACCCAGTTTCTCAAACTTATTTTTAAAGTGTGCGACCGATCTTGTAGCAACGGAACTATAAAAATCACGGGCTTTGTAAAACCCACTGATGATTGCAAATTTTTTATAGTGCGCAGATCCTTTGGGGTTACATTCAATACAGGTTGTAGAGAGATACATGAATCCATATCCACCTGTTGTGTCGGCAAATTTATCTACCTGTTGGGTTGAATCCGTTTCTTGTGCGTTCAATCCTTTCGTTCCAAATATGAATAATACCCATGCCAATACCAGACGATAATAAAAATTCCTTTCGCGCATTATATAGTAAAATTAGGCTTGTTTAAATCTAAAAAAAATACCTGAAAATGAGTAGTTTATCTTCTTTTTTCTACAATTGTTACTTTCTTCTGACATTATAAATGGCCACCGGTGGATCGAGGTACTGATTTCTATCATTCTGCATATAAATCTTCCGAACAATATTCATTCCCTTGATCACCTTGCCAAACGCGGCATACCCTAGTTTATCCTCTACATTTTCTCCGCCTTCATCAAGTCCGGGTTGATCATCAATACAAATAAAAAATTCACTGCCTGCCGTTCCGGGTGCCAGCCGAGCAACCGATATCACACCATCTTTATGCTTCACACCTGTTTTACCTGTGCTTTCATGTGGTATGCCTGTAATGCTTCTTGCTTTTTCATTTTTGGTTCTCCATAAACCCCCTTGTAAAATCTCTGTCTTGGGTGCATTGGATGGCTGATTGTTTACATTTAATACACGATAAAAAGAAGTATTCTCATAAAATCCCGAATCTACATAACTTAAAAAAGCCGCTGTTGTAGCAGGGGCCCTATCTGCATAAAGCTCTAATTCTATTTCTCCATATTTTGTTTCTATTACCACACGAGGGTTTACTGAGTTGACAGGCTGCTTACATGCAATAAGGATTGATAAAAGCAATAGATAGATCAGATACTTCATAACTATTCATTCACTTCAAACAAAAATAGTTGCGACTTTTCCAAAGCAGAGAAATTATTATCAGCAATCATCCATAAAGATCGTTTTCCATTTTTTAATCTGGGGCCCAAACACATGCCTTCTACATTGTCGGTATATATGCCTAGTTCATCCAGATTCAACAATAATTTTTTTCGAAGTGGTTTTTGCGGTGGATTATTTTTCAAGCTATTGATTGAACTTATATCTTCCGCATCATTCAAATCAACCATAAAAATTTTAATCGTACACGCTAATCTACCCGTGGAGAAAGATCTTTCCATTACGAGTAATTTATTATTTCCGATATCCATAATATCCGGAATACCATTCACCATAAAACTCCCCGGCGGATTGGGTGCATACGCTACCGGATCAAGTTTATATGCGTACTGAGCAACCGCTTTTCCTTTGGATACATTGAATTTGTACAGGCGAACCCAAGCATCATGCGGCTCTAACTTGGCTTGTTCACCATCTTCATACCTCGGCTCTTCCAGACTTACCAATATGTTTTGATAGTTATTGGTGAATGTAGCGCCCTCTAAAACACCATTGCGTCGTGGACCCTTTTCCTGGGCAGACATTCGTAAATTATCAGGAAGCGAAAAACTGCGAATATATTTTCCTGTTCTGTCCACTACTTGAATAGAGGGGTCTGCAATCACCGTATCTTTTGCTGTTACAATTCTTTCTCCTTCGCTGGTCCATACAAGTTGTTTTTTGATGGGATTGTAACGTATGGCTTCAGGATCGGGTGTTTGTTGTGGATTTTCTTTGGAAGATGGATAGGGTTGTCCGTTGGGTTGTTGCAAGGTAATTGCTTGTTGAAAAAGAACAGTATCAATTTTATTGTCAGAGAATAAAATCTTCATGGAATAAAAACGAGCCGGCTGTAATGCAGATCGGTCATCGCTAATGGTATAGAAAATTTGCTGCACGCTATCAAAATCGATTCCTGATAACCCACCCACCGTTGTTTGTTGAGAATAAAATTGATAGGGAATATCATATACATCTATCAACCGAAGCGAGCTTGGCGCTACTTGTAACGTTCCCCTTTTTGTTGGAGAACAAGCATAGATAACGAATACAAAACAAGCAACTATAATTGATTTCAAAACCTAATTATTTTTCTGTGTTATTCTGTGCCCTCTGTGGCAATCAATAAAAACAAACCCTCCTAATTTTTCTTCACCCTCTTCTTATGCGAAAATAACCAAGGCAATAATTTAGGCTCTGCAAAAGCATTGGTCCAACTATCATGCCCTACACCGGGATATTCTGAATACGTAACATCTTTAGCGCCGGCTGTCATCAACGCTTTGTATAATTCGCGGTTAGGCTCTGGCGATACCACAGGATCTTTTTCTCCATGGAAAATCCACATGGGAACATCTTTGGCTTTTTGTACCAGCAATGGAATATCAGCAATACCGCAAATGGGAAATGCTGCTGCAAAAAAATCAGGATAACGTCGCAACAGATCATATGCTCCAAATGCACCCATGGATAACCCTCCGAGATAGACCCTTCTTGGGTTTACATGTCTATTGTCTACCAAACTATCCATTAATTGTTTCACCAGTTGTTGTGAAATAGTGGCTTCTCCTTCAGAGTCTACTGCAGCCCATTGTTTTTCAGCTGATCGCTTGTATTTAGACCAGGTCATGTTCTTTGGACATTGAGGAAAGATAATAATACCTTCAAAGTATTTGCGATTGGTGGGTTCGAGAAAAAGTTTAGCGCCATGTATTAACTGCGCTTCATTATCATTCCCTCTTTCTCCTGATCCGTGGAGAAACATGACCAATGGATACGCTTTATGCTTTTTATACTTGGCAGGATATAGTATGCGATAGTGTAGGGTATCGTTTCCTCTGATAAACTGTTTCTTTTCAAAAGCAGAAAAGTCCTGTGCATTCAGTGTAGTAGAAAAGGAGAAAAGAAACAGTAATGACAGGATGTTTTTCATATGGGATCGTTTGGATAAATCTACTGCAATTTTTATAACTGGCAGTTTTCACAAGAAAAATTAATTGAGTGGGTTTATGGTTACACTCAATTAAAAATTGAGCACCCTCTAGACAAATTAGATTGGCAACTACGCTTGCGCATTTTCAACTACATCAACTCAAAAAAAGAAATCATAAACAGTTACTTATTACTAGAGATTTTTTTGTTTTTATTGCGTTTTTTGAGTGGATAATTACGTATTTTAATGTTGGCGGTCAGGCAATCAAACTTTATAAGACTAAAGTTATATGGCATTAATTCAAGTTACGCAATCAGGGAAAAGTAATCTAATAATATTTATTCATGGTTTTATTGGCGGAAGGGAAACATGGATAAGACAAGATGGAAGGAAGTCTATTCTGGATTACCTAAAGGAGGATATTAGAATAAATTCAGAATATGATTTTGCAGTTTTTGAGTACTATACTGAATTTATCGATAAAATTGATAAAGCAAAAGGGCTTGTTTCAAGCTTATTTGGAGGGAAAAAAAATCCCTCAAAAAACATAAGTATTGAGAACATCGCTCAAATGCTTAAAACTGAAATAAAATACCTTCCTGAAAGGATAGAAAAATTGGTTATAATAGCACATAGCATGGGTGGCCTCGTTGCTAAATCAATGATAATAGAAAATATTATTGAAAAAAGTGATCGGCAAATCAGTTTATATGTATCACTGGCAGTGCCTCATAGGGGTTCAAACTTGGCAACCTTCGGCAAATTAATTTTCGGAAATCCTCAATTAGAGGATTTACAGCCATTAGGTGATAAAATTCACAAAATGAATGAGCAATGGTTGCAATTGTCAAAAAAACTTCCTAAAACATTGTATTTCCAAGCTAAATACGATGATATAGTTCCAAACATTGCAACAGTGAGTTTTGATAAGAGGAAAATAGAAGTTGATTATACAGACGATGACCATATAGGCATTGTAAGACCAAAACACAAAGATGATGTGGTATTAAAAGCTCTAAAGTTTCATCTTGTCAATAATCTTAAAGTAACTAATAAAGAACAAAAAAAAAGCAATAAAAAAATAGCCCCTGAGGCTTTGTTAAGCAAACTATACCCTAAAATTGAACAGGCAATTGCAATGTACTCCTTGATTTCATGGCATAATTACGAACCTAAGACAATTCAAGTGAAAGAAGATAGCGAATGGGGAGGTAGGCAATTCGCTTTAGATTATCCTGACTTATTAGACTATTCTAACAAGCCAACTTTATTCGACCTATTTTTAGAAACCGAAAATAGATATTTTCCAATAGATGGGGTAGAATCGATTGTTCGAAAAATGACGAACACGGAAGATTATTGGTATCAATTTAAGATTGAATCACTATTTGGATATGAATTAAATATTGAAGTTAACCCAAGTCCTAACGTGTACAAAGGATTATATGAACTCAAAAGTAAAATTGAACTAGATTCTGATTGCATGAAGGAATTGAGTATTTATAGCAATGCTGAAGAAATTTGTAAGTTTACTGTTTACCCGCTTAGAATTTACAATTTGCCAGCTTCCAACGAGTTTACAATATTGGTTAGTAATGGATACTTGGACTGGTATTCAGACGGCACAATTAACCGTATTGATGAATGGGTATTTTATTATGAAGAAGGTCAATATTTTACTTCTGGAAATTTAAAAAAACTGATACAAATTCTGCTCAGAAAATTACAAATCACAGAAAACGAATTAGAAATAGCTATTCCACTTCTCGAATCCAAATGGTATAATTTAAGTGAGACGAATATCAATTCAGTAATTAGTGAACTTAATAGGAATGATGAATTATCTAAATTTTCGAATTTCTTGACTAATTAGTATCTTTTTTATGCATTAATAATTGAAGCGATGATCGAAAAGCCAATTCAGGAGAGAAACCGGACTTTTTTGTTTTAAGTTAGCATACATAATTGAAATAGGGGTCTTTTTCAAATATAGGCCCGAACCGCTAACATCGTATTGGCAATAGTAAAATGACCTTCTACATGAAACAGATATTAATACTTTTAATTTTGATTTCTACTCTGGTGGGTAGTTGTCAGACAAAAGTCTCTAAGACGGACTTCAAGAAAATCGAGTGGCTGATTGGCACATGGAGAGGTGAAACAAATGGACAGCCTTTTTATGAAAAATGGGTAAAAGTAAGCGATACAGAATTTGATAATGCAAACTATTCAATATGTAATGGAGACACAATTAAAGGCGGACACTCAAAAATTGAAATAAGAAATGGCAAAATCGCTTACACAAGTGACAATTTGGTTTGGGGCTTAAAAGAGCTGAATGATAGTATGGTGATTTTTGAAAGTTCAGAACATCGCGAGAGATTTACTTTTACAAAAACTTCAAAAGGTGAGTGGAAAGCAAATCTTAAGTATCCTCAAAGTCAGGTTGAATATTTGCTTACGAAAACATTTTCTATATCAGAAATTTTAAATGAAAAACCCAAGCTCGTTGAGGGTTACTATGAAGGCTATATTGAGTTCATGAACAAAAAACTATTTACTTCAATTAACTTTCAAACCACTAATGGTCAACAAACAGCCACCACCTCAACCCCAGATAACTTACAACTAAATATGCCATTTAACGAAACTTGTTATAACCCGCCTTTTATTAAATTAACTTTAAGAGACGGAACACAAAATTTAGAGCTAAATGGAAAACTGAATGGCGCTGAACTAGTTGGCAGTTTATCTGGTGAAATTCCCGCCAAGGTTTATTTCAAAAAAGTTGCTACATCAAACACAAGAAAAAACTATACAATTGTTTCATTGAACATTAAAAATGGAGACATTGTTTTGCCTGCTGATCTTTATTTACCCATTTCGGGGAAGGCAACAGGTGGGGTAATCATGATTTGTGGAACAGGACAACACATAAAAGAAGAGTATAATGGTTGGGCTGATTTGTTAGCTTCTAAAGGTGTAGCTGTTTTAACTTACACAAAAAGAAATGTGACTTCATTTCCTAATTTGAGTATAAGACAAGCTAGTAGTGACATTGTACTTCCAGGACAGTTGGAAAGTGACATCGAAGCGGCTATTAATTTACTAAAAGGCAGAAAAGAAATCGATTCTAATAAAATTGGACTATTTGGCTTCAGTCAAGGTGCAGTTCTAGTTCCAATAGTAGCTTCAAAAAATAAAGATGTATCTTTTCTTATTGCGGTTTCCGGCAATGTAACAACAGATAAAGAATTTATTATAAATCAGTCATTGAATAAATTACGACAAAGAAATGTTGACGAAGTAGCAATAATTGAAACAAGAGAAATTTGGAACGAACTATTTAACTATGCCAAGAATAAAAAAAATGGAAGCAGCGTGCAAAAAAAATTAGACAAAGCCTATGAAAAAGGATTTGGCCGCTATTCACTACCAAGGCAAATTCCTAACGATGATGAGATAAAATATTTATCTACATGGAACAGCTTTGAACATAACCCTTCGAACTACTGGAGAAAATTGTCTATTCCTTGTTATGTGGTTTATGGAGACAATGATCTTTTTATCCCCGTTATGCAAAGTGTAAATATACTTAACACGTTGTTTAAGTACAAGCCTAAATTATTGACACTAAAAGTTTACCCCAAAGCCGACCATTTTATTAAAAAATCGATTGACAGAAACAATTTTGATTTTCCAAAATATGCTGACAATTACATAAGTGAATTGACAGAATGGATTCTTGGAAAAGCAAAATAAGAAAAACTGCCCCCAATAAGAGGTTTTATGCAAGTTGGGCAGACGGAATTCGTCATCACCTTTTTTGCTACTATTTAACTTCAGTTCCAGCTCGACTGAACGCTATTGAGCAAAAGAATAAAACATCAACTTAAACCTATACAATTGGCTGACGTTTACAAGCAGACCGAATGCTATTCCCCATCCTGCACAAAGCCCTGAACGTTACGGGCAACCTTTTGAATTACTAAAACCCAAGAAATTCATTAAATTTGACTAAAAGATCGTATGGAGGGGCACATTATAAATATCGACCCCGAAATTTTAGGTGGTACTCGTGTACCCATCAAAAACCTCTTCGATTATCTTGAATCAGGTGAAACTATCGACTATTTCTTAGACGATTTTAGCGCTGTTCAACGCGATCAAGTAATAAAATTGCTTGAAGTTTGTTAAAGACCATTTACATTTCAATATTAACCTTACTCATTTGTGCTTGCGGACAGACAAATTCAAAGTCCGGCAAAAAGGAAAACAGTGAACAAACTATTAAGACCATAGACAAGACCCCAACAAGTCAAGTTACAGAAAATCTAACCAGACTTGACAGCATTGAAAAAGAAAACAATGAAAGTATTATTGCTTCGGAGGCCAACATTAATAAGGCATTTGTTTTTTTAAAAGACGGAGACAGCACAATTCATTTAACTTTAAACAAATGGCGAGACCATAGGATATTGGGTTACGCCCAACCCGATATCAAATCAGAACGACTTTTACTTTTATCTGTATTTACAAATGACGTTGAAAATAACCCATTTGGCTGTCGGCTCGGCGCATATTACGACACAGAAGGTATGGGTGAATTGACTTTGAAGTATAACTCTACAACTGGAACCTTTGTTAAAGCAACAGCAATTGACAAGGCAAACAACTCGACAACTATGTACTTTGAAAAGAAATGGATAGAATTCGAGTAAGGACGACAGAAATAAGAGCAGCAGCTAATATGGGTTTTGCATCATGAGAACTAATGTATCACTTGGAGCTTTGTACTTCTAATGGGCGTTATTAATAAATTGAAACTTTGTCCTCCAAAAGACCCCGAACGCAAAGCCCAAAAACGTTAGCACTAATGGCAGAAACCGGTTACAAAAAAAGGCACAATTAAAAAAAGTTTCTAACATATAGAAATAAAAATAGGACAACCGTTTTACAGACATCATTCAGCCTATAAAACAATCTAGGACTAAGTCAACAAAAGCATTACAATTTTACTACGTTTGATAGTGTCAAATGATACTATCAAATAAAATAATAAACGCGCCTTACAACTGATGCTGCTGTGCATACAACACCATCATCGCCGTATTTTTCAGATCCAGCTTTCTTAGAATATTTCTACGATGCGTATCTACCGTATACGTACTCAAGAATAACTTTTCAGCAATTTCATGACTGGTAAATCCTTGTGTGATCAGGTGGATGATTTCTTTTTCACGCTTGCTTAGCACATCTGCATGTTTAGTAGCGGCGGGTTTTTCCGGTGCCCACATAAAAATTTCTTGTCCGGCTACCGACTCTTGAATGGCTTCCAGTAATTCATCGGAAGAAAGGTTTTTAATTAAGTATCCTTTGACGCCCGCCGTTTTACATTGATAAATAATATCATTGTCGTGCTCCATGCTCAATATCAGAATAATGGCTTTCGGAAATTCTTGTAAGATGGTGGCTGCTACTTCTGAGCCTTTTCCATCCGGTAAATGATAGTCTAACAACAATACTTCCGGTTCCTTTGCTTTAAATAACGCTATGGTTTCTGCCGCACTATGTGCTGCACCGGCCCATATAATCCAATCAATTTCTTTGGTAACACTTTGTATGCCTTCCGCAAATATTTTATGATCGTCTGCAATAGCAACACTTACTTTTCTCATGTTATCTTTTTTCAATTTCCATGGATACATCAATAATCACCGTTGAGCCGTGATGACTTGAATCCAAGTTTATCTTTCCATTCATATATTGTACACGCTGTCGAATACTTTTCCAACCAATTCCTTCTTCTTTACTAATATCAAACCCCTTGCCATTATCTTCTACCAGTAAAGTTAATCTATTCATTTTTTCATCTTCCCAAATCTCTATCGTTACCTCTGATGCTTCTGCATGTTTCTTGATATTGTGTAGCAGCTCTAAAACAATTCTATACAATGCAGCCTCTGTTCGTAAAGGATACCTATTCTTCAATTGACTTGTATACCGAATCTTATACCCTTCTCCACTGTTCCATCTGGCAACTGTTTTTTCCAGTATTCTGTCCAATCCTTGTTCTTGCAGTTGCACGGGCATTAGATCGTGCGCGATATTACGCAGATCTGTTACGGCCATGTCCAGCTGTTCTCCAATCCAATGTTGCGTTTGTGGGTCTGATTTTAACCGATGATCTGCACCAATTCTGATGCTCCCTAACAAACCTCCTAATCCATCGTGCAATTCCCGCGCCAATCTGTTTCTTTCTTCCTCTTGTGTTTGTATCATCTTATCTGCTACCTCCCTTTTTTCTTTTTCTAACGCCTGCATCGCTTGGTCTTTTTCTTTTTTATACAGGTTGTAACGTTGAGAAAGACCAAAGGATAAAATAGTACTCTCCCCTAAAAATCCCACCGGCGAACCATACATGTTTGCAAAGAACATCCAGTTACCGCCCAGATTGTACTGCGACAATAGCAACAATAAAATATACACGCCGAAAAATCCCAATGCCGATAAAAAGAAAAGGGCCAGTGTTTTTTGTTTGGCATAGCTTTTCCAGATAAAGAGAATAATAAGCACCAGTGCCCCAATCCAAATAATATTCATGCTTGTAAGAAACACATAGCGCATGATTGTTGAACTGTTCGCATAATCTGTAACCAATAATCCGAAACTAGAAATCACCATTAATAGCTGAAAAATTCTGATCGCCCTTCTATACAGAGGTTGTTTATTTTGTATCGTAAAAAATCTGGCGGTGAGTTCCAATAAAAAAATATAAGACACATTGGAAAAAAAGGGTCTTGCTTTTGCCGTAAACTCTGTCCATTCCGGCCAGAAATACCGAAAACCGATTCCCCATTGTGAAACAATCCATAAAACAGAAAAAGAAACATAGAGTATATAAAAAAAATGAATCGGGTCTTTTAGCGAGATCCAAAGAAATAAATTCAGCATTAGCAGCAATACGATCCAGCCCAAGAATATTCCATGAAAGAAATTTCGATTGGCGAGATAGGGTGCCAATGCAATGTCGCGGATCATTCTTAAGGGTATATTCAGCGATTCTCCCTTCTTGTCTACCCGCATCAAAATACGTTGCTGTTTTGGTTCTATCGGAATCCAGTAATCAGGATCATCGAAAATTCTTTTTGCATAAGGATAATAATCGCCTACTATATAGGATTGCTTCCATTTACCGTTTTCTTCTTCATAAATCCGCAGATCGTTGATATGCGGATTGGCAATTTGTAACCAGCTTTTTTCTGTCGGTGAAATGTTGATCAGTACCCACCAACGATATTGAGTAAATCCTGCGTTGAAAAATCCATCTGTAATTTTTTCCGGGTGTTGCTGTATTTGGTCAAATGCTTTTTCCGGTGAATAATTAGCAGCATCCGGCGTTACTAAAAATTCTGGTGTCAACAACTGATCACTAAATTGCGTAAGCCTATAAGCACCAAGCATAGTGAATAAAAAGAGCAGAATCGCTCCGGTAATAAGCAGCAGTATGTTACTGTTGGATCTTAAAAACATATTGGGTAAAATCCATACCATAACAATACGAAAAAAGCCCGGATTCCGGGCTTTTTGTTTTAATGCTATTGGTAAGCCGGTGGATGCATCTCATCCCATCCGGTAGCTTGTTGATACGCTTTTGCTGCCGCTAGTATGCTTGCTTCATCAAATAATTTTCCGATGAGTGTTATACTGGTGGGTGTATTGAATCTTTTATCAAACCCCGTTGGAAAACAAACCACCGGATGTCCGGTGAGATTGGTGATGGCAGATTGATTTCCACTTCCTCTTGTTGGACATATAATTACATCGAATTGACTGATGACATCATTTACTTTTTGCATCATCAGTAAACGATGTCTATTCGCATTGATATATTCAACCGCAGGAATCAATCTCGACACACGAAAAGTATTGGGCCAGTCGAATGAAAATTGTCGGGTCATCAGGTCATCAATATCCTTTCTGGTAAAATCATCAAATGCAGCTGCACATTCTGCACTAATCACCACATCCATAATATTGAATGGATATACTGCGCTGTCCGGAAAATCAACCGGAATCAATTCCACACCCATATTTCGATAGGCTTCTAACACCTTTAATTCTGTTCTGCTGGTATCGGTAATTCTATCAAAATAATTTTTGGCATAACCAATGCGCATTTTTTTAATGTCGGTATTCGGTTTATAATTAAACGGCATGTTCACCGCACTTTTGTCTTTTCCATCTGTGCCTTTGATATAATAGTACACAATAGCAGCATCTTCAGCGCTTCTACAAATTGGACCGGCTTTGTCTAAACTCCAGCTTAATGTCATGGCTCCCGAGCGACTGATCGCTCCGAATGTGGGTCTGAGTCCGGTGGCACCACATGTGGATGAGGGTGAAATGATAGAGCCCCAAGTTTCTGTTCCAATCGCAAAAGGCACCAATCCCGCAACTGTTGCTGATGCCGAGCCCGCCGAAGAGCCTGAAGAACCGAAACGGGTATTCCAGGGATTCTTGGTTCTGCCACCATACCAATAATCACCCATGGCCAATGCGCCGAGTGTAAACTTGCCCACCAAAACTGCTCCCGCTTCTTTTAGTTGTGTGTATACATAAGCGTCTTCATCTATTACTTGATCCTTGTATGGTTCAGCTCCCCAGGTTGTTTTGGTTCCTTTTACTGCAAAAAGATCTTTGAGTCCGTAAGGAATGCCATGCAAGGGACCGCGGTATTTTCCGGCAGCCAATTCGGCATCTGCATTTGCGGCTTGCTCAAGTGCAATGGATTCTGTAATTGAAATCACACATTGTAAACTATCACCGTATTTTTTGATCCGTTCGATAAAGAATTTTGTAAGCTCTGTGGATGTAATCTTTTTATGCTTGATCAGTGATGCCAACTGCGGAATGCTATACCATGCTAATTCATTTTTATTGGCCGGTAATGAAACATTTTTAGGAATACCCCAATCAATTTTTTCTTGTTTGGTGTTGAATTGCATTCCCGGTAAAATGGCGCTGTGCGCAAATGCCGGCTGTGTACTGTTGCTCAGGCTTTGTTGGTGCATGCGCTGAAACACGGCTACGTTTTCCTTCACGCCCGCATACATCGTATCGATCTCTTTTTGTGTGAAATTCAAATCGAATAATCTTGCTGCTGCAGGAATATCTTTTTTAGACAAAGTATCCTGTGCTGCAACATGCGCAGTCACAAAAAGTGCAAAACAAATCCACAAAATTCTCATAGTATTCTTGTATTGGTTTTTAAAAATGCTTTCTTGATAGTTGATTCATTAGCCTAAATTCCCAACCTTTTTCACCCACAAATATTCGTCTAATAAAATATTATTTTTAATGATGGCTTTTTGTTTGATGGCTTCCAGATAAAATCCATTCTTCTGTAACACACGCATGGATGCTTTGTTGTGTTGAAAGGTATTGGCTTCTATTCTTACAATATCCATTCGATCCTCCACATATTTACAAATGAGTTTACATGCTTCAGTAGCAATACCTTTTCCCGAATAAGGTTCACCAATAAAATATCCAATCTCTATATTTTTTTTGTAAACATCTTCTTTCAAAATGCAGCCTGTTCCTCCCACTAGTTTTTCATCAGCGATAATGGCAAAATTTAATGGCGGGTTTTCTGCTGCTGTTTTTGCGATCCATTGCATAGCATCGCTAACAGTATATGGACTTGGAAAAAAATCCCTTACTTGGTTCCAGATATTTCTATTATTGGCCACAGCGGCCAATGCTTGTGCGTCTTGCATACGCCAGCGTCTCAACTCAACTATCATCGTCTTGCTTTTTGATAGATCGATTTAAATAATCACTGTAATCGGGTAATTGTGTTTCATACTCTTCATGCATAAATGGTGATGTGATCAGAAAATCTGCCGTTGCTCTATCACAAGCCATCGGTATATTCCAAAGTACACATAATCGCAAGAGCGCTTTTACATCACTATCATGTGGTTGTGCTTCCATGGGATCCCAGAAAAAGAACATCATGTCTATTTCTCCATTAGCGATCATGGCACCAATTTGTTGATCGCCGCCCATCGGACCGCTCATGAGTTTTCTGACCGGACGATCGAGCTTTTCTTCAATAATTCTTCCGGTTGTTCCAGTTGCAAACAGCTCATGTTTTGATAAAACGGTTCTGTTATGAACAACCCATTCCATCAGGTCGGCCTTTTTATGGTCGTGAGCAACCAGTGCAATTCTTTTTCGCTTGCCCAATTTTTTTATTGCAGTCATCTTTTCTTCTTGATACGTTTTACCGCATTAAGGTAACCGATTTTTAGTTGTTGTTTCGTGTTATTTTATATTGAACTGCGCACCATGCCAAGAAAGGATGTAACAAAATAATCGGCAAGAGGATCGGCGATTTCACATGCAGCAATAATAAAAGAATCGTGAGTAAGATCAGATATAATGGATACAATATGAGTAATATACCAAACATGACAGAATCAAAAAAAACGGTGCCTTTTGTTTTTGCATAGACCGCTTTCTTAATGAGCGTATACAATGGAATATGCAAAAACAATCCAACCAGTGCAGGAATAGCGAGCGGTATTCGCTATTGAGATTGGATCGAGGATGGTATTGCTATCATTCCTGATAATTGTTGATAGAGCCTGTCATTAAAATATTGAAAATTCTTAGCATCATCTTCATAGGGCAAGAGTTGCTTCGCTTCAATGGGTTCGGCTAAATGAAGTCTGATATGTTTACCAAAAGCGGTAAAGCTATTATACGCTACGGTAATGGGCATCACCCGTAGTGGGTGTTGTGCTTTTATGACCGATAAAGCAATTCTGGCCGCCCCCTTTTTAAAGGGTTGAAGACTATGCGTATGCAAACAAATGCCTTCAATAAAAATCAGCACGATCTTGTTTTGTTGTAATAATTCGGCAGAACGTTCAATGGCATACTCGTTTTTGTACAGGTTTTCTCTTCCCTCGCTGATCCGGTAAATGGGGATCATGTGTAAGAGTCTGAGCAAGCGGTTATGCCAGGGTTTCCGAAACGCATCGCCCCGGGCCAAAAAGTGGATTGGTTCTTTAAAATGGGCGGCAATGATGATGGCGTCCAAGAATGAGTTAGGATGGTTTGCCACCAATAATAGGGGCCCCTTTTGCTCTAAATATTCCGGGTGTATGATTTCCTTGTTCACACAAAATATGCGCAACGCGAGTCGTATTGGCAGTTTGATGAGGAAATACAACAATGGGTGAATTTTCTATAAAGTAAGCCTATGTTTCTTTTATTCGCTTGAAAATCAATGAAAAATCGATTTTTAATTAGTTGTTTTCTAATTAATAATAGTAGGGTACTTAAAAAGAGGGTTCTTTTATATACAAAAGCCGCTTTCTTTCGAAAGCGGCTCATTTACTAACCCATCTCAAAAAACAGATTTATGCTTCAGTCGTAGCCCTGGCTTCTGCCACTTTGGCCCTGATCTTGGCTTCAATTTCGTTGGCGAGTTCGGGGTTGTCGTGCAGTAATGTTTTTACCGCATCTCTACCCTGACCCAGTTTATTGCTCTCATAGCTGAACCAGCTACCGCTTTTTTGTACGATGCCAAGCTCGACGCCCATATCAATGATCTCTCCCATTTTACTGATTCCTCCGCCAAAAATGATATCGAATTCGGCTGCGCGGAAAGGGGGAGCTACTTTGTTTTTTACAACCTTTACTTTCACGCGGTTACCCACTGCTTCGTCTCCGTCTTTGATCTGTGTCATTCTGCGGATATCCAGACGAACCGATGCATAGAATTTTAGCGCATTACCGCCGGTGGTGGTTTCCGGATTTCCAAACATGACACCAATTTTTTCACGCAGCTGATTGATGAAAATGCAGACTGTATTGGTTTTATTAATGGTTGCGGTTAATTTCCTCAATGCCTGACTCATTAAACGAGCTTGCAGACCCATTTTGCTATCGCCCATTTCGCCCTCCAATTCACCTTTGGGAACCAGTGCGGCAACAGAGTCAATTACGACCACATCCAATGCTCCTGAGAGAATCAAGCGATCTGCGATCTCTAATGCCTGCTCACCATAATCCGGTTGAGAGATCAACAGATTATCTACATCAACACCCAATTTCTGCGCATAGCTGCTATCAAATGCATGTTCCGCATCAATGATGGCGCACATACCGCCTTTTTTCTGCGCTTCTGCAATGACATGTATAGCAACCGTTGTTTTACCGGAAGATTCCGGTCCATATATTTCAATGATTCTTCCTTTGGGTAATCCACCAACGCCCAGCGCCGTATCCAGACCGATGGAGCCCGTGGAGATCACTTCCATCGCATCCTGCGTGCGTTCGTTCATCATCATCACACTTCCTTTTCCAAAATCCTTATCGATCTTGTCGATCGTCAGCTTCAGCGCTTTTAATTTTTCTGCGTTACTCATGGTTTTTTGTTTTTTGAGATAAATGGGATTGTAAAAATAATCCTTTTTTTGAATTAAACTAATTTTTTTAGTAAAATTTAGCTAATTCATTTAGTTGAGCCCGTTTTCTCCTTGTGAGGACATAAAAGTAGGGGTTTCGGTTCTTGCTCTTATAGCGTATTTATACGCATTTTTCTGACAATGCGCGAGTGTCGGAATCTATTGGATCAACTATGCAGATCGACGGCTGTTAATGGGCCGCAGATTTTTTATGATCATCATGATGTACGCAGATTGGACTCTCTGATCACCCGCTTGCAGCTTGCCGCCTGAAGCCTGCGGCTAATAAGTATTCGTCATATCCTCATCCACACAAATAATAAAATCAGCTTTGCCGATATGTTCTTTATCGAGTTGATGAATATTCTTTTGTGATACCGTACTAATGGTTGCAATTCTCAAAGATGGATTTTGTTTTTTCAGGTACCAATTGATGCCATCATAATAATCTGAATGATATGCACCATTGTAATGAATCAGCAATATTCCGGGACGATGGTACTTCAATATAAAAAAAGCCATCGTTGCATCTTTCAAAGCCTGTGCTTTGGGTAAATTTTCACCGCCATGTCCGCCCATCATCTCAATCATTTTTTTATAGCCGGGTAATTCCGCATCATAGGCAATCGGCAGCGGAGCCATCCAGGTCTTTTCTTTTGAAGACAGGGTATCCAATACTGTAAATCCGCCGCGCGATACCATGGATGCATATCTTCTCGGAACATTTGTTGCTGCAAAAGCGATCTTATTTTCTTTTGCAAAATTTACCAGTGGGGCATAGTCTGTCGGATAATTTTTCCAAAGTCTGGCCATCGAGTCCAGTTGTTTCTGTTTGATGGTTCCGGCTAAGTACAAATCAAGCGCTTCTTGATTGTCTTGCTCAAACATTTCAGCTCCTAAAACCAACTCTCTTTTTTCCTTCAGGTCTTTGGTGACTTCGAGTTGCAGCCAATGTGCGATAGCATTGTTGTGGTATTCACCAAAGAGCAACACATCTTTATCGGTTAATCGCTTCAGCATTTTTTCATAGCTGAGTTTTTTCCCTTTCGCATCATACAATACATACGGCTGCTTTTTCTGCGCGAATAGAGAAAGAGAAAGCAAGAGTGTTGTTATCAAAAAAATGTGCTTCATATAATGTAATGTAAACAAAAACCCTGTGTCGTACTCTGTGTATCTCCGTGGTTTTTTTACCACAGAGGAACGGAGTGCGGCACAGAGTTGCGCAGAGTCTTTAGCGATTGTATTCGCTTAGCCAGTGGAATTGTTTTTCGGCGAGGCGATATTGTTTGTTGGTTCGTTTGAGTCTAACAAAAACAGTATCCCCTTTCACAGGACCGCGTAAAAGAATAGTGCTGCTATCGGGTATAGAATATTTGAGTGTAAATAAACTATCTGATTGTTTGCCCGCCCACCTGAATTCAATCTGTTGTTTCACACTATCTACAAAATATCCGAAATAAGATCTTCCGTAAGACTTTTGGAATAAAGTATCTGAACTAATCATACTTCCTGATGTTCCGGGTTGCAAAATGAATTGGGTCCATCTAGTTGAGTCTCCCACGATTGCCGGAATGGTGTCTTTATTAATCACAAAATCAGCTACGTCATAAATACCCGAACGAATGGGTTTTTGATCGCTTGTGTTTTGCATATCAACATAGCGCTGATAACTAAAATATGTTGGAACAATAATGATAAGGATCACAAATAGGCCTTTCAATACATAACGAGTAATGCGTTGCCATTTTTTTTGAATTGTAATATCATATAAGCTGCTTACAGGAGCTGGTTGATTGAACACAAAAAACGAGAGTATTCTTTTATACTCCTGCAACACTAGAAACAGCGACATTACGACAAGGTGTGTAGAAAATAGCTTTACCGGAATATCATAGCTGTAGTTCATCGCCATTACATTGGTAAATACTGCTAGCGATACCATGGCGCCCAGTGTTACTGTTTTTCGATTGAACAATAACAAACCCGCTAACACTTCTGCTACACCGGAAAAAACCTGATAGGGTGTAGAATAACCAATGAACATCCAGGAAAAGCGCATGGGTAAATATTCTCCCAGAGGAGTTGCGAGTTGACTTAATGAAGGAAATATCATTTGTAATGCAAAAACCTTGATGATACCATAACCAAAACAGGTCATCGCTACTTGATACCGAACTATTGTTACCAATACATAATTCCAGCGTGGGTATGCGGGTTTGTTTCTATCCATCAAAGACCATATTGCTGCCACAACCAGAGAAAATAAAGTAAAAAACCAGAGATGTGTCCAAGCCCAGGAAGTATCACCACTTCCATTGAGTGGCACCAGCTCTTTGTATACTTTGAATATAGATCTATTTGCAAACTGAACGATCTGATCTTGCAACCAATACCAGGGAACGGTGACTTCTGCTACATAAGGGATGTTTTCCAGCCATGTCCATGGGGCAATGGAGATCATGAAATAGATAAAGAAAAAGCGGAAAAGGAATTTTTGAGTGACGCTCCAAGTGGTATTCATACGTGTTAATTGGTTGTATGAATTTAATAAAAAAGGAGGAGGATGATAAAACATCTTCAGCCGCCTCTTTCATTATTTATTGCGACTGAACACACTGTAAAGAACAGTAACAAATATTTCTAACCAATTCCATAA
>JACVCQ010000431.1 GCA_016741945.1 Chitinophagaceae bacterium | reverse complement strand
AAAGGGTGATCAAGGGAATCCGAATGGTAATCCCAATTCTTATAGTTATAAAGGCAATGCAGCCAGCGGTAATGGTGGTGCCGGCGGTACGGGTGGTGTTAGTATTCGTAGCGGATTAACGGGAAGAAGTTTTAGAAACATCCCATCTTTTGAAGACGATTTTAATGAAAATGCAAAAGTGGCTGTTGATGTTACAGTAGACAAGTCCGGCAATGTTACTATGGCTGTTGTAAATCCAAGAGGTACCACTACTACCAATCAAAATATCAGAAATATCGCCCTACGCAAAGCAAGATCCCTGAAAATGAATGCGGGCAATGCAGATGAACAAACAGGGACTTTGGTATTCGATTTTAAGTTGAAAGGATAATAGGTTTACGATACTTAAAATTATAAGCCACAGGTTCATCCGCCTAAGGCGGACGAATCTGCGGCTTAATACATCACAATCACATTGTTTCATACATTTGTCGACAACAGTTTTGAGTCTCACAATGACCTACGCAGAAACGATTGACTATCTTTTTACCCGACTTCCTATGTTCAGCAGAATCGGAGCTGCTGCTTATAAAAAAGACCTCACGAATACCATTCGTTTATGCGAAGCATTGGGCAATCCTCATCATCAGTTCAAATCTATTCATATTGCAGGTACCAATGGCAAAGGATCTGTGAGCCATATGATGGCTGCTATTTTTCAAACGGGTGGTTATAAAACCGGATTGTATACATCTCCCCATCTAAAAGATTTTAGAGAACGCATCAAGATCAATGGTGAAATGTGTTCTGAAGAATTTGTAGTGCGCTTCACAGAAAAAATTCAACCCCTGATTGAAGAAATTGAACCTTCTTTTTTTGAAATTACTGTCGCCATGGCATTCAGCTGGTTTGCAGAACAAAAAGTGGATATAGCAGTCATTGAAGTAGGATTAGGTGGAAGATTGGATAGCACGAATATCATTCATCCCGAATTGAGTATCATCACCAATATCGGAATGGATCATATGAATATGCTGGGAAATACACTCACTGCCATTGCAGGAGAAAAAGCCGGTATTATGAAAACAGGTATTCCTTGCGTAATCGGAGAATCTCTACCGGAAACAAAATCGGTATTTGATCATACGGCAGAAAAAGTAAATACCGCTTTGATCCATGCAGCGCAAAACAAAAGTATCGTTAACTGGACCTATGAACATCATCAGTTAATTGTAAGCATCATTGACCATGCTTCGCAAGAACAAAATCAATTTCGATTAGATCTTCCCGGGATTTATCAATTGAAAAATATCATTACTGTTACAGAAGCCGCTTCCCAATTGGCTTCCAAAGGTTGGAATACGGGAGTTCGCATTGTACAAGATGCATTGCCTCAAGTCAAAAAATTAACAGGACTCCATGGAAGATGGGAAATCATTTATGAACATCCCGCAGTGATATTGGATGTAGGACATAATGAGGATGGTATCAAAGCTATCAATGAACAATTAGCACATGTATCGTATCAGCATTTACATATGATCATCGGCATGGTAAAGGATAAAGATGTTGATGCCGTATTGAACATCTTACCCAAAAATGCTCGCTACCATTTTACACAAGCACAGATTCCAAGAGCACTGGATGCAGTGAGTTTACAACAACAAGCGAAAAGGGTTGGTTTAACAGGAGATTGTTATACAGATGTCAATACTGCATTAAAAAAAGTCCTAGCCATTGCTGACCCAAAAGATCTGATCCTGATTTGTGGTAGTGTATTTTTAGTAGGTGAAGTATTACTTCCGATATCAAGCAATTAGCTATTGAATACTGATCCAATTGAGTTTTAACAACGCCTCATACACAGGTCCTAGTTGAACTCCGTGTTGTATTTTATTTTCTTTCAATAGCTGTAAAAACTCTTCCTTACTAAACAAGCAAACATCAATGTCTTCAAATGCATCAAAACTTTTCTTCTCACCCGGAACCGCATTTTTAGCCAGAAAAAAATAAGCGGTATTGTCATTGATCGCAGGGTTAGGACATAACTGACATAGAAATTCTATTTCATCCGAATGAAATCCGGTCTCTTCTTGCATTTCACGAATAGCAGCCATCTTTGGATCTTCGCCTTTATCAATCACACCTCCGGGTAACTCATAAGTAATCTGATCAACAGGATAGCGATATTGCCGCACTAGTACAATTTTTTCATCATGGGTCACCACAAATATATTGGCCCAATTCGGTAGCTCTACAACATAGTAAGGCTCAATGATTCTGCCATCGGGAAATTCACATCTATCTGCACGAGCTTGAAACCAGCGATCACTGTATACTTTTTCCGATGCTAATTTTTTCCATTTGAGTTCTCGCATTTACCATCCTTTATTTTCACGTAATGTAGTGATATGAGCCGTATGATGTCTGCCATGCCAAGAGTAGAGTCCCAGCAAAAACCACATCGACATCTCTCTGCCATGTTCCGGATGTGTTACTTTCCTCTCCCATTGTTCAGCCGTCAAATCTTTGATGGTAGCCAACATCCGCTGATTAACGC
>JACVCQ010000430.1 GCA_016741945.1 Chitinophagaceae bacterium | reverse complement strand
CTTGTATCCGATCGATTATAATCGCTGAAAAATAAAATCAGACCAACGATCGTGAGCATATAATAGATCAGCAAAGCTTTCTTCCTGCTTTTGAAATACTGACTTACCAACCCCACCAACATGTCACCGATGGCAATAGCAGCGTATGCAAACATGATGGATCTTCCTGAGTCAATGGTGGTGCTTCCAAACATGGTATTACCAAAACGATCGCTTTGGTTCACGAGAATACCAATCACATACCAAGTGGGTAATCCGATCAGAATGGCGAAAATATATTTCTTCAATCGCTTACCATTATTGATCAACATAAAGAAATTACCACGTACTACTTTTTGCTCCTTTGCTTCTTTGAACATTCCGGATTCTGCAACACTCACACGTAATAACAACAACGCAATCCCTAGTCCACCTCCGATCTTATAACACAAGCGCCAATCATCTGTAAATTGATACGTAAAATAGGCAGCTACTGCCCCACTCAATCCAATACCTGCTACCAGAGAAGTTCCAACACCTCTTTTATTCTTTGGCAACAATTCGCTCACCAAAGTAATACCGGCACCCAATTCTCCTGCCAGACCTAATCCACCTACAAATCGACAAGCTGCATACTGATCCACCGTTTGAACAAAGCCTGTTGCGAAATTGGCGACGGAATACAAAATGATGGAACCAAACAATACACTCAGTCTTCCTTTCTTGTCTGCCAGCATTCCCCAAATAATACCACCCAATAATAAACCTGTCATCTGCCAGTTAATCACACGAGTACTGTCTACCAGCATGGTTGCATCAGTAGCACCTACACCCAACATGCTGGGCTTCTTTACAATGGTAAACAGTAAAAGATCGTAGATATCAACGAAATAACCTAATGCAGCAACAATAACGGGCAAAGAAAGGACACCGTATTTTTTTTTGGTCATGACAAGCAGTTTGGAAAGTGAGTTGTCTCTTCTTTGGTATGACCCACTTAGAAGAAGACATCAATTATTTTGTTACGCGTCTTTTTTGTCTTTCTTTTTCCCCGCAAACAGTTTAATGAATACCGGTGCAGTGGTAACCAGCACAATACCCAACACTATCACTTCCAGATGGTCTTTCAGATCAAATCCAAATTGATTCAATATCCATTTCTGCAGAAAATGTCCGGCAAACAACATACTGAACACCCAAGCAATGCATCCAACAATATTGAAGAATACAAATTTCTTCTTATCCATTTGCACAATACCGGCAACAATAGGTGCAAAAGTTCTCACAATGGGGATGAAACGTGCTACGATGATGGCACCACCACCATGCTTTTCATAAAACTCATGTGCTTGTTCAAGGTATCTTCTTTTGAAAAGCATGTTCTCTTTCCAGTTGTACATGGCCGGACCTACTTTTCGCCCAAACCAATAACCAACAGTGTTTCCTGCGATACCGGCTGCGGAGATAAGTAACATTAGCATCAGCAAATCCAAATATTCGTTTCCTGTAGGAATGAATTCGTTGGCAAGATTACTACTGTAAATACCTGCCACAAACAAAAGACTATCACCAGGTAAAAAGAACCCGGCAAACAATCCTGTTTCTGCAAAAACTACGAAAAGGATGAGCCATAGTCCACCATGTTCAATATAAAACTGTGGCTGTAATAACTGACTCCAGTGAAAATCGGATAATAATATCTGTAACATGCTAAGATTCTTAAGTTATGCAGAAACTGAAATATCGGAAGGTTCATCCAGAGCACCTTCCCATTTACTCACCACACTTGTAGCCAACGCATTTCCTACAACATTGGTAGCAGTTCGGAACATATCGCAGAAATGATCGATGGGCAAGATGAGCGCAATTCCTTCCGGAGGAATATTGAACATGGCACAAGTAGCAGTTACTACTACCAGTGATGCACGCGGCACACCTGCAATACCTTTACTGGTGAGCATGAGCACAATGAGCATGGTTAATTGGGTGCCCAGATCTAATTGTATACCATAAGCTTGTGCAATAGCAATGCTGGCAAAAGTCATATACATCATACTTCCGTCAAGGTTAAAAGAATAACCTAAGGGAAGAATAAAGGATACGATCTTATCCTTACAGCCAAATCTTTCCAGCTCTTCTGTCAATTTTGGAAATACTGCTTCACTACTTGTTGTACTGAACGCGATAATGAGTGGTGGGAAAATGCGGCGTAACAGATCCGGTAGACGTTTTCCTAAAATAATAAAACCAACGGTAAGTAATATAACCCATAATGCAGCGATACCGATCAAGAAGTACAGAAGATATTGACCATAAAAAATAAATACATCCAATCCTTTGGTAGCAATGACTGCAGCAATAGCTCCAAATACACCAATCGGCGCAAAGTTCATGACGTAGCCTACCATTTTCAAGATCACATGTGCTACAGCATCTAATCCTTTCACAACGATTTTTGCTTTTTCTCCGAGTGCAGCTGTTGCTACACCAAAGAAAATGCTAAATACTACCAACTGTAATATCTCATTGGTAGCCATGGCATCAATTACACTTTTTGGAAAAACATGT
>JACVCQ010000429.1 GCA_016741945.1 Chitinophagaceae bacterium | reverse complement strand
AGTGAAAAGTCAAAGGTGAAAAGTCAAAGGTTATTGTATATATCATTTCACTTTTCACCTTTCACCCAAACCTTTCACCTAAAAATATTCTTCCCAAAACCCCAAACTATCTCCTATTTTTGCCGCGATTCAAAGCAAACTTATGGTGGACGTTTTACTGGGTTTACAGTGGGGTGATGAGGGTAAAGGAAAGATTGTTGACTATTTCGCACCCAAATACGATATCATCGCCCGTTTTCAGGGCGGTCCGAATGCAGGACATACTTTATATGTGAATGGACAAAAAATGGTGTTGCATCAAATACCTTCGGGTATCTTTCATCAGCATATCATTAATATTATAGGCAATGGAGTAGTACTTGATCCGGTGACCTTAAAGCGTGAATGTGATGCAGTGGCTGCTTATGGCATTGATGTACGTAAAAACCTATTTATCTCCCAAAGAACCAATCTAATCGTTCCTACACATCGTGCACTGGATAAAGCATCAGAACTACAAAAGGGCGACGCCAAGATTGGATCTACCCTAAAAGGTATTGGACCTGCTTATATGGATAAGACTGGAAGAAATGCTCTGAGAGTAGGAGATATATTGAGTCCATCTTTTGACGCACAGTACAAAGAACTGCGTTCCAAGCATCAGACTTTATTGAATAATTTCAATTTCACCGAAGATATCGCTGCATCAGAACAGGAATTCTTTGAAGCCATTGAATTTCTAAGAACATTGAATATTATCAACTGCGAATACTTTATCAATAAAAGTCTGGCAGAAGGTAAAAAAGTTTTGGCAGAAGGCGCTCAAGGAAGCATGTTGGATATAGACTTCGGGACATTCCCCTTTGTCACTTCATCGAATACCATTTCTGCAGGTGTTTGTACCGGATTAGGGGTTTCTCCTAAGCAAATCCATGAAGTATTAGGTGTCACCAAAGCCTATTGTACCCGTGTAGGTGGCGGCCCTTTCCCAACAGAACTGAATGATGCAACCGGAGAAGAATTAAGAAGAATTGGTAGCGAATTTGGCGCTACTACAGGGCGCCCACGTCGTTGCGGCTGGATTGATCTGGTGGCTTTGAAGTTTGCTTGTATGATCAATGGCGTAACACAATTGATTATGACCAAGGCGGATGTACTGGATAGTTTTGATACTTTGAATGTTTGTACCGCTTACAAAATCAATGGTCAAGAGCATACAGAAGTTCCTTTTCAAATGTCAGGAGTAGATATAGACCCGGTTTGGAAAAGTTTTTCCGGATGGAAAATAGACAGCACCAGTATAAAAGAGGCTGGCTCCTTACCTGAAACCATGACAACATATATCAATTTCATCAACAATTATGTTGGTGCACCTGTTAAATATGTTTCAAACGGACCAGGTAGAGAACAGATTGTAGCCATCTAGTTTGTGGCACCGCATTTGTAACAAAAAAAATTTTTTTGGTTAATCAGAATTTGCGTTGAAATTTTACGCAGTTAATCTTATTGGAAATATGGCAGCAAGATCTGATAAGGATAAAAAATCCTCCGCCCCCAAGAAAGCAGCACCAAAAAGTGCTGGAGAGAAACCGTCTCCAAAAAGCAAAAAGCAAATGGAAGACGATGATGATGATTTGGAAGATGATGATGATGAGATGGATCTCAAAGCTCCTTCCAAAAAAACTGCATCAAAATCTTCGTCTAAGAAATCAAAATCTGATGACGACGAGGACGATGATGATGATGAGTTGGATGAAGATGCTGATGATTGGGAAAAACCAGAAGATGAAGAAGACGACTGGGATCCTGACTTCGATGAATTCGATATTCCGAAAAGCAAAGGGAAAAAAGCATCCGGCGGCCCTAAAAAGAAGGGCGACGATGATGACTTTAGCTTGGATGAAGACTTCAAAGAATTCGACCTATTTGATGATAAAGCAGGTGGATTTGATGATGATGACGATGATGATTTTTAATCGGCTTAAATAGCGATCTATCACCTATTCTTTTTCTATAACAGATAGTATAGAAACCAAACAACAAATGTTGAACTGGGCAAACCAATTCAACATTTGTTGTTTTCTAGACAACCATCAATACCAAAGCTCTTCATCAGTAGTTGAGTGCATGCTTGCCTGTGGTGTAACTGCCGCATTGCCTGCTCATGCTTCGTTGGGTACCTTGGATGATTTCATCAATACCCATACAAACAAATGGATCTTTGGCCATCTGGGATACGACATCAAAAATCAAATTGAACAGCTTCGTTCTACACATTCAGATGGTATTCAGTTCCCCGATCTTTTCTTTTTTGTTCCTGCAATCGTTCTTTCCTTAAAAGAACAAACATTGCTTATTGAAACCTATACTAACACAAACGCATCAAGTATTTATGAATCCATAAAAGCCACTCCTTCTGTTTTAAACATATCGAAGCCTAAGGTCTCTGTTCAACCTAAAATGAGTAAGCAACAATACATAGCCACCATTCAGCAATTAAAACAGCATATACAACGTGGCGATTGTTATGAGATTAATTATTGCCAAGAGTTTTATGCCACCAATACAGTGATTGAGCC
>JACVCQ010000009.1:5920-18807 GCA_016741945.1 Chitinophagaceae bacterium | reverse complement strand
AGGGGAGACACAATAATGGCACAGCCATCCAGAATCATGGCCGGAAGCTGATAACACAAACTTTTTCCGCCACCGGTAGGCATGATGACAAATGTGTCTTGTCCGCTTAACAGACTTCTGATCGATTTTTCCTGTGTTCCTTTGAATTCACGGAACCCGAAATAGGTTTCAAGGGCGCCATGGATATCGTATTGACTTCCTTTTAACGCTACAGGACCAGTTCTTTTCCCGACCTTAATGGGGGGTCTCTCTTTCACCGTTGCTTTTTTTGCCGGGGTTTTCTTTGTACTTGTTGCCATGTATTTACGATAGGTTTTCCGCACCTGCGGAGCCGGTTATAGTTATATAAGATACTTCTTTTTCCCGGAATTTTCACTTAAAATTTGCCAATCGGCGCAGAGGAAGTGTTTCCGGCGGAACCGGTCTTTGGTGCATTTTTGAGCCAGCAGTCTGCTTTTTCAAAAGGACGGCGAAGTTAACGAAGAATGGGATGATTACACACACTTTGCTGTTAAAGTTTAACTTTGTGCAGCATGAAAAAAACGATCCTCGAAACAGCCATTACCACCATTGACTTGGAAGCGGCATCTGTTGCCGGATTATCCGCATTTATTGATGAGGCTTTTGAAAAAACGATTCGCATATTGGCCGCCTGTAAAGGTCGGATTGTAATCAGTGGCATCGGAAAAAGTGCGATTGTGGCACAAAAAATCGTGGCCACCCTTAATTCAACAGGCACCCCTTCTCTATTTATGCATGCGGCAGACGCTATTCATGGGGATCTGGGCATGGTTCAGCAAGACGATGTAGTGATGCTGATCAGTAAAAGCGGAGAAAGTCCGGAAATCAAAGTATTGGTTCCCCTGATCAAAAATTTTGGAAATATTCTGATCGGAATGGTGGGTAATATGCAAAGTTTTCTGGCTCAGTCATCCGATCATGTATTGAATACCACCGTGAGTCAGGAAGCCTGCCCCAATAATCTGGCCCCCACCAGCAGTACCACTGCTCAAATGGTCATGGGCGATGTGTTAGCTGTTTGTTTGATGGAATTACATGGTTTTTCGGGGCATGATTTTGCCAAATACCATCCTGGCGGAAACCTGGGCAAACGCCTATACCTAAGAGTAGCAGATTTGTATTTCAATAATGAACAGCCCAAAGTGCCATCGAATGCCAGCCTTAAGCAGGTAATTGTTGAGATTACAGAAAAACGATTGGGTGTTACTGCCGTGGTAAGCGACAATAATACGGTATTGGGTATCATTACCGACGGGGATTTACGAAGAATGCTGGAAAAAACTAATGAGCTGGGGGCTATAACCGCAGCTGATATTTTAACAGCAAATCCTAAAAGTATAGAACCAGGTATGCTAGCAGTAGAAGCTTTGGATATTATGAGAGACCACGATATCAGTCAACTGGTGGTTGCAGAAAATGGGAACTACTTGGGTATTTTACATATACATGACTTGGTGAGAGAAGGAATTATTTAAAGATTCAAGTAAAAAGAAACAGGGCACAAGAAAGAGATAAGTACCTGGCAGAAATATAATCAAGATTAATCATTGGATTACTAAATAAGCCTGTAATATTGCAGCGTTTATTCAGGGATTAAAAAAGCGTGTGAATGAATCAGCATCACTATGTAGCCATCATGGCCGGAGGAATTGGTAGTCGTTTCTGGCCGATGAGCAGAACAGCTTATCCAAAACAGTTTTTAGATATCCTGCATACCGGTAAATCATTGTTGCAATGGACCTATGAACGGTATGCGACGTTTATTCCCAAAGAAAATATTTTTATTGTCACTTCTGATGAATATGTTTCCATTGTTCACCAACAACTGAAACAGCTTCCTGTTGAAAATATTCTTGCCGAACCTAGCCGTAAGAATACGGCTCCTTGTATTGCATATATCTCTTTTAAATTAGCCCAGAAAGATCCTGAAGCTTCACTGATTGTAGCACCCAGTGATCATATGATTTTGGATAATGAAGCTTTTCGCAGCATTACCTTAAAAGCATTGGATTTTGTGAGTCATATCAAGTCATTGGTAACGCTGGGTATTACACCTACGCATCCGAATACGGGTTATGGTTATATTCAGCATGATAGCATGACGGTTGCGGAAGGTATTTATAAAGTAAAAACCTTTACAGAGAAACCCAATCTCGAGCTTGCCAAGACATTTATCAGCAGTGGTGATTTTCTTTGGAATGCGGGCATCTTTGTGTGGCAGGTAAAAAATGTGGTGAAAGCTTTTGAGCAATACCAACCGGAAATGTTTGAATTGTTTGATGCCGAAAAGAAAAACTTCAATACTGCCGGAGAAAAAGCCGCGATTGACAGAATATATCCCCTCTGTACCAATATTTCCATTGATGTAGCCATTATGGAAAAAGCAGACAATGTGTATGTAATCCCTTCTTCTTTTGGCTGGAGTGATTTAGGTACTTGGAACAGTGCATATGATAATTTAGAAAAAGATTATCTGGGTAATGCAGTAGCTAGTGACAATGTAATCGTGATTGATGCTACCAAATGCATGGTATCTGCACCGAAAGAAAAACTATTGGTATTACAGGGGCTAGATGATTTTATTGTGGTGGATACCAAAGACGTATTATTGATTTGCAGGAAAGATAAAGAACAGTCTATCAAAGAATACGTTGCAGAAGTAAAAAGAAATAAAGGCGATAAATATCTTTAATTTTTTTACCAGACAGTTTTTAAAAACTAACAATCAATCGCTTCTAAAAATAGTTCTGTTGAGATGCGAGGTATTGATTAGATTTGGCTTACGCTGTTTATTGTAACAGGTGCAATTTGATTTGTAAAATGCCAGAGATGAAAACCGTTATCACAGGAACAGGAAGTTATATCCCACCGCACATTAAGACCAACAGAGATTTTACCATTCAGGATTTTTATACTGAAGATCATGAGCGTATTGTGGCTGCTCCCAATGATATCATTGAAAAATTTCGCGACATTACCGGTATAGAAGAAAGAAGATATGTAGGTACAGAATTCAATGCTTCTGACATGGCACTGATAGCTGCCAAACATGCTATTGAAGATTCCGGTGTGGATCCTGAAAGTCTTGATCAGATTATTGTAGCCCATAATTTTGGAAACGTCGTAAAACATACCATTCAAACTGATATTCTTCCGGCACTGGCTTCCCGTGTAAAACAGGGTTTACAGATTCAAAATCCTTCTTGCGTAGCCTATGATATTTTGTTTGGTTGTCCGGGTTGGATACAAGGCGTAATACAAGCCGATGCTTATATCAAAGCGGGTATTGCCAAAAAATGTTTGGTGATTGGTACGGAAACACTTAGTCGTGTCATCGATCATTATGATCGCGATAGCATGATCTTTAGTGATGGCGCCGGTGCTTGCGTCATTGAATCGAAAGATAGTGAAAGCGGCATTCTAGCGGCCAGTGTACAAAGTCATTGTATAGATGAAGCTTACTATTTGTACATGGGTAAATCGAATTTTCCCGAATCAGATCCTCGTATTCGATATATCAAAATGAAGGGCAGAAAAGTATATGAGTATGCCATTAAAAATGTTCCTGCTGCGATGAAGGATTGTCTAGAAAAAGCAGGGGTACATGTAACAGAGGTAAAAAAATTCTTCCTCCATCAGGCCAATGAAAAAATGGATGAAGGCTTTATTAAAGTGCTCTACAAATTGTACGGATTAAAAGAAGTGCCTGCCGGTGTAATGCCCATGAGTATTCATAAGCTGGGTAATAGCTCTGTAGCTACCATTCCTACACTCTATGATTTGGTGAAGCGCGGTATATTGGATGATCATTCTTTACAGACTGGAGATATCATCATGTTTGCTTCGGTGGGAGCGGGGATGAATATTAATGCGGTATGTTATCGGGTTTGATTTAAAAACACAATTCAAAGTTTTTAAAGAAATCCCATAGAGCCTGACCAGCATGAAAATCGAGATTGTAGCCACCCAAGGCCGTTTGATTAGGTAATAATACACCCGGCCATGTATGTCCACCCCCATTTACGCGATAGAATTTTACTTTGCTTTGGCAATTCCCGTGTATATATTCAAAAACAGTAACAGTCGTTTGATCGGTGATATCCTTATCAGGTAATGACACCTGAGTTGGTGTTGCGGAACACTTGTTATGATTCACCCAAAACTGAACAGAAGATTCAACACCCATTACTGAAGTGCCTGGCATTAGACCGCCTTGAAATGGTACCAGCGGGTCAGTAGTACCAAAAACATATAGCATCGGTAAAGCCCTAATAGGAGCTCCACTTGTGAGGTAAAATTGTGGTAATGTTGCTCCTAATACACCAAATGCAGCAAATTGTGTATTTTTTTCAAATGCAATTCTTTGTGTGAGAAAACCGCCATTCGAAAATCCACATAAATAAACTTTCCGAGAGTCGATTTTATGTTTAGACTTTAAATGCGTTACCAGCTTATCAATAAAACCTACATCATCAATTCCTAACTGATCTGGCGCTAATCCTCTACCATCTGCCCAAACATAATTGGTAGGACCCGATTCAAAAATTGCTTCAGGATAAACAATAATAAAATTATTTTCTCTGGCAATTTTATTGAGTTCGGTAAAAGTTTGTGCAGTCATTAAATTTCCATTACCCCCATGCAAAAAAACAACAAGTGGATAGGATTTTATACCATCATAGCCTTGAGGAAAAGATGCATAATACTTTCGTTGACGCGATTGATACTCAATACTTCCATAGTCTGAATCGAGTATCCTTGAAATAGCAGGAGGCTTATTACAAGCAAATAATGTAACCAATAAGATACTATACAGTATTCGCATACTAGCGCTTTTAAGTATAGACTCAAGATGTCTGCTACAGTTTAACCGCTGCTTCATTGATTTATTCTTGATAAATACTTTTCTTTCCCGATAATAAAAAAGCCATAATACATACGATGACGGCATAGGAGAATACTTCTTTTCCAAATAATTCCATTGCCATCACCATACATGCCAAAGGTGCATGCGTAGCTCCTGCAAAAACGGCTACAAATCCTAAACCTGTTAACATCGATACAGGCAAGGGTATCCATACCGATAAAGCATTCCCCAACAACGCTCCAATAAAAAATAAGGGTGTTACTTCTCCACCTTTGAATCCGGCAGACAGTGTAAGAATGGTCAATATCATTTTCAGCGCAAAATCATACACTTCCATGGGCTCATGAAAAGATTCTATGATTACCGGTATTCCCAAACCCATGTATTTACTATTACCAATCCACCAGAATAATAGCACAACAATCATACCGCCGATGAACGGACGCAATGGTGGATAGCTAATTCGATTTTTATATTGTTGTGTGGCGACGTGCATGATTTGCACAAACAAAAAAGCACAAACACCAAACACTGCCCCTGCCATGATGGTGTAGCTAATAGTCAGCCATGAAAAAGCCGGTATCAACTCAATGGCATAGGTAGTATGAGGTATGCCCCATAATCTGGTAACAAGGTCTGCGAGTATAGAGGCTGCTAAGACAGGTACAAGAATGGTATAACGCAATGCAATCTTTCGATTGATCTCCAATGCAAAAATGAATCCTGCCAATGGTGTTCCAAATACGGCTCCAAATCCGGCAGCAATTGAAGCAATTAATAATGTACGTCGATCTTCAGCATTCAATCCAAAGGGTTTACTCAACTGATCTGCCATGGCCCCCGACATCTGTAAAGCCGTTCCTTCCCGTCCGGCTGAGCCTCCAAATAGATGTGTGATCAATGTTCCTACATAAATCAAAGGAGCCATGATCCATGGAATGATTTTTTGTGTGGGCTGTTGAATGGTTGCCAGTAATAATTTATTACCTGCTTCTGTCTCTTTACCAAAACGATGATAACAGCAGCCCACCATGAATCCTGCGATGGGTAAAAATGCAACTATCCATACATGATTTTCGCGAAACTCAGTAACCAGATCCAATGTGTAGAGAAATAAAGCCGCTGCTGAGCCGGAACAAAAACCGATCAATACACATAAGACAATCCACTTCAACAGTCGTTGAAAAAAAGAATAGTTATTGTTTGGGGTTGGGGTTTGCTGTACTGACATAAGTTCCTGATTTAAATGTACTCAACATTTATGATCAGGCGTCATCAGCTTTTTAGGGCGGTTCAATTAGGAAGACACCATTTCCTTGGGATAAGATGGTAAAGATAAAGTTCTATGTATTACATATTGTACTCGTATCTTTTGGAAAGTTTCGAAACTTTCCAAAAGCTTGATCCTCAAAAGAATTCTATATAGATCTGCTACAATTTTGAACACACTTCGTCAGGAGTCAAAACAGGTATTTCTACGCCTTTGAAATCCTTAATATTTCTTGTCACAATACAATCGATTTTTTCAATAGTTGTTGCACAATATACTTGAATGGCATCTTCAAAATCTTTCTGCTTAGACCTTAACCCTTTTGATAATACTTGCTCATCAACCGGAATGACTGATACAAATTCAAATAAACCTAAAAGTATCACCCTGAGCGACTTATCATCTATAAACTTCTTTAACAAATAGTAGGTTGTTGCGATAGAATGAGAGGAGGTATAAAGGTGAATCTTTTTATGTTCAGCCAAATTAAAAATCTCAATAGCGTATTTACTAAATGGTTTTCTATCGGCAATTAGATCGATAATAATATTCGTATCAATAAAAAGCTTTTTCATGCATGTTTTTTCTCGAGATAAGATTGTAGTTCTTTCTTTTCATCAAAGTTCTTAGGTAATTTAACTGCCCCAACAAGTTTTTTTAACTTAGGAGAAATCTTTTGTTGTTTGTTTTCCTGTGTGATCGTATCAAGGTATTGTTCTATTAACTCTGACAAACTCCTGCCAGAAGACTTGGCATATGACTTAGCCCTTTCAATTACTTCTTTTTCAACAGTAAGTGTAAGTTTAGTTGTCATAATACGTGTTATTTTTTCAAAGATACGTATATTATAGGTTTTACGACTTTTGAAGTTCAAGTTTTTCCAATAGAAAATTTTATCAGATTTTTCGATTATGGTAAAACCTTGTTATGACTCCCAAATACCATTCATTGATGTTAGGATCACAGGTATATCATCTGTAATCAAAATCGTATGTTCATGTTGTGCTACATAACCACCTTTATTGCCTACCAGTGTCCAGCCATCTTGTAATGTATCTGCCATGGTTGAATCAGTAGCAATAAATGTTTCAATAGCCACTACACTATTCTTTCTAAATCGCTCTTTGTTGGTACGATCACGAAAATTCGCAATCTCATGTGGTGCTTCATGTAAGCTTCTACCGATGCCATGTCCGGTTAGATTCTTAATCACTTTATATCCTTGCTTTTTAGCTTCTGTCTCAATCAACCCCCCAATATCTGCGATACGAACACCTCCTTTGATGGAATGAATGGCTTTATGTAAAATAGTTTTTGAAGCGTTTACTAATCTTTGTTTTTCATTGTCTGTATTACCTAATACAAAAGAACCTCCGTTATCAGCCCAAAATCCATTCAAGGATGCAGATACATCGATATTGATCAGATCCCCTTCCTTCAAAATGATTTTTTCAGAAGGAATCCCATGTGCCATGGCTTCATTTACACTGATACAAGTATATCCAGGAAAACCATACGTAACATAGGGTGCAGATCTTGCCCCAAAAAATTGTAATAGCTCGCCTCCATATTCATCCAATTCTTTGGTGGTCATACCTGGACGTGCATACTCCTGCATTTTCTTTAAAGTAACCGCCACTACTTTACTTACTTCCTGCATTCCCAGTAATTCCCATTCTTTGGTAATAGACATAGTAGGTCTTTTATTGGTAAACTGCAAAGTTCTATTATACCAACTGTAATCTGGCTTAAAAGATGTCCAACGGAATTATGGCTTTACAGAAGACGATTCGTGACTAGAGCTTTTAGAAAGTTTCGAAACTTTCCAAAAGCTTAATCTCAACTATCTGAATTATTCACGAAGTTTTAGGAGATCATTTATCATTTGTGGTAGAAAAGTCTCTTTAATTACCCAAACTATCGAATAATCAATACCAAAGTAGTCATGAACAATTCTGTTTCTAAAACCACGTATTTTATGCCAGTCTATTTCAGTGTATTTTTCCTTAAATTCATCCGGTAGTCGATTGGCAGCCTCACCGATAATTTCAAAATTTCTAATTACAGCATCTACTGTTTAGGAGTCTGCTTTAAACTGTTCAAGTGAAAAGCCAGAAGTGTAGTTCAGAATTTTCTGCCCGCTTTCAAGAATATCTTCAATTAATAATGCAGGGGATCTTTTAGACATATACGATGTCGGATTCTATAGCTTGATAATATCTAGGTTTCATTCCATTTTTGGAAACCAGGTCTACTTTCCGATGAATCTTTTCTTCCAAATAATCAGCAAGATCAATGAATTGTATCCCGATAGGTTTTGAAAAATCTACAATAATATCAATATCACTTTTCGAAGGGGAGAAATCCTCCCGTACAATAGACCCAAAAAGCCCAATGGAACTAATGGAGTATTTCTCCATTAATTCTGGCTTTAATTTAACCAGGAGATTTTTTATTGACTCTAATTCTGACATATATCAAAGGTAGTAAATCTGAAACTATGATAGAAGTGACAGTTTTAGGCTTTGTGAAGTGCCGATATTCATTATTCATTCGGTAATCAAGCTAATTAATGCCTAGAGTTTTTAGAAAATTTCGAAAGTTTACACACGCATAATAGTTTTGGCAATTTTTCCAAGTACATATCATAAAATGACCGCGCAGGAAAGCCTCCATCAATCACGAAATTTTTCCGGATCAAATTCAATATAATAAACATCCTCTTTCATCCGAGTTCCCGATCTATCCTGACGGGCAAAATATAAACGCTTTTCTTTAGCATGATAAAACGGACAAAATTCTGCCATCGATGAATTGATGGGGCTGCCCAGATTTTTAGGGGTTGTCCATTTGCCATTCTTGTTGAAACTGATATATAAATCCACTTCACCCAATCCTTTTGGATCGGAAGAAAAATAAAGTAAGAAACTTTCATCCGCAGCAATAAATGGATTGGATTCGCGATGATCTACTGTATTCACAGGCATACCCATATTTTCTGGCACTTGATAAGCACCATTGATCCATCTTGAAACATAGATGTCAGAATTGCCTTTTTTGTTTTCATTTTCTTTCATGAAATAAATATGCCCGTTAGTTGTGATCGAAGCAAAGGATTCTGAAATATCGGTATTGATGGTATTACCCAAGTGATAAGGAGCAGACCAGCCTTTTGGAGTTAGCTTTACCGCCCAAATATCAAAACCGGCTCTGTCAGGTCTATCAGGAACAGGTCTTGTAGATTGAAAAAGTACTTGTTGTCCATCCGGACTGAATATGGGGTCTATATCTTTCCACGCAGCTGTTGCTGTAGAAAAAGAAGCGATCACCGGGTCTTGCCATACGCCATTTATTTTGTGTGATTCTTTAATCACTAGTGTATCTCTTCCTCCATTAGACTCAACCCATAATGCTGTATTACCATCCGGCGAAATCGTTAAACCAAATACGCCACCATTGGATATTTTACCCGGTGCAAACTTCACGGGCTCTTTTTGTGCAAAGAGAAAAAGGTGCAGGCTTAATAATACAATGACAAGCATAGGTTTCATACAGCTGATTTTCGATGCGAAATAAATCAATACAAATAAAAGAGAACAGTGAAATAGGATAACTGGCTATGAATACATACAACAGGTCTCCTATTCCTTGTTTAAAATGTATCATTCATTTTTATAGACTTTTAATTCGCTGAAATAACCTTCCGTACCCACATCAACAAATAAACCGATTCCACCTGAAGCATTTGCACCAAGTTTAAGATCATTTACAATTAAAGAAGGTTGTTGATTGTTGTTTAAATAAAGTTTTGCCTGTTGACCTTTCATAACAATCTTCATAGTGATCCATTCATTTAAAACCATATCAGCATAAGATTCATACTTTTCGGGTGCTTCTTTTCTTAATCGTGAAAATTTATAATCGGGAAAAGAAAAGTATTGTATAGAATGATTACGTCGTACTTGATCCTCAGCTCTTCCGTTGGTTGGACGTATATAAATACTTTCAAACTTTGAGTTGGTTTGGTCAATTCGAAAAGCTAGTCCAATAAATCCACGATCTGTGGGAGAAGCGGTGGGTAGGAGTCTGCTCAAAACTTTTACTTCAATGACCCCATCTGTCAATTCAATATTTTTTATGCGCACAAAAGTGGGTTCATCTGCTTCTTTTATTGTTGAATCTTTGATAACCCGCACAATTTTTTTACCGTCAAGCGTTCCTGTAGACATATATACTTTGTTCGCTATCAGATTAGCGGGGTCTAATTGTATTTGTTGGCCTATGATCTGATTGACTGAAAAGAAACTAATAAGAAGTATAAGTGTTCTCATTTTTTATAATTTATTTCAGAGTGGGGCTATACACAACAAAGTAAGTACTAAGTTTTGAATACAGTTCACCTTTCAACATATTTGATAATATTGAAAAGAAACAGGGAAGTACTAATGCATTAGCACTTCCCTCTTTGGAAGCTAAAATAGATTTTTAATTACTGGTATACTTTAAATTGTATCCGCAACCGGAAAATCAATCTCAAACTCTGTTAGATTATGTATGTAATTACTAATGATCTTATCCCCTACAACGATGATCACATCGATCAAATTCGCTTCCGTATAACCTGCAGCAAAAAAATTGTTTTTGCTTTCTTCAGTTGCTTTACCGCGATTAACCACAACGGATGCCGTGAATTTTGCTAATGCATCTAATTTACTATCGAATGAAGCTGTTCCTTTTCTGATCTCCAGAATTTGCTCATCCGTAAATCCGTTCATTTTACCAATAACCGTATGAGCCGACTGGCAATAGCGGCAGCCATTGATTTGACTCGTTACAAGATTGATGACTTCTCTTTCTTTGGCTCTTAAAGTGCTTTTTCTGTTTTGCAAGGTGAGATAATCGCCCAATGCTGTTTCACTTTTTGCGAAATAAGCATATAGATTAGGAACGAAGCCTAGCCCCTTTTGCAGGTTATCAAAAAGAGATTGGTTGGTTTCAGAAACTTCTGCTTTGGTTGGAATCGTAAAGACGCTTGTGGTAGTCGTTGACATGGTATGTAGTTTTAAAATTGTTTGTCATGATTGACAGAACAAAATTGCAACGACCTGTAAAGTTTAAAAATGATCTAGTTTAGGAAATCAGGTTGATCTAGATCAACTTTTTTTGGATGCTTTCTTATTTCTGATCCTAGACAAAAACTCTGTTGTCATCCCTAAATAAGAAGCCAATGCATATTGTGGAACCCTTTCAGCGATCTGTGGATATTTCTCCATGAAACGATCGTATCGTTCTTCAGCAGTTTGTGTAAGATTAGAGATGATGCGCTGCTGCATAAAAGCAGCCGTTCTTTCCGCTCTGATTCGAAAGAAGGTTTCAAACTTATGATTGGACTGCTTCAGCATTTGTTCCTTTTCATAAGAGATCTCCAGAATGATACTGTCTTCCAATGCGATTACAAACATGGTAGCAGGTGTTTGTAAAATATAACTATTATAATCGGTGATCCACCAATCTTCAATTGCAAAAGCAATGGTGCTGTCCTGACCGTGGTCATCTACTACATAAGCCCTGAACGAACCCTTGATCACATAGTTTCTATGCTTAACGATAAAATTTGGTTGAACAATAAATTGTCGCTTTTTGATCTTCACTTCACGAAAAGATGCGGCAAATATTTCTGCTTCTTGATCTGTTAGATCAATGGTTCTTTTGATGTATTCGATGATTTGTTGATTATTAGTCATTCAATAGATTTTAATATGCTATATCATCCATGTATCTTCAGACGGTATAGTAAGAATAACCTTGCAGCAATTGAAAAATTTTAAAAATCAGTGTTTAGAAAGCCGATATTAATGGCCTACATCTTGCCTTAGTAAAGATTCAAATTGCTTTGCAAGTAGTTCTTTGTTTTGGTTTATCGTATCTACTTTATCCTTCAATATAGAGAGTAAGTAATAGGTATTGGTTATTTGAATGGTTGTATCGTTTTCATTTTCTACACTATTATCATGGCTTTCTTGTATCCAACCAAATATTTGAGTTCCTTCTTTGATAGTTTTATACAACCAAGAATGCTTAGAATATACATCGCCCGCATCGCCCACCATCTCTGCTAATTCTATAATATCAGTGACACGATCACTATTTCGATCAAATATGAGTAGTTGAAGTGATGAAGACTGGTAAGTTGATGGAACTCGTGTGATGAGTGCAATTCTGGAACTGTCAAGTGGGAACTTAAAACAAGCTGCAAAGACTTCACTCGGATTATAACGATTCGCTATACTTTCCGGAAACAATAGTACATCAAGACTATCCAATTGAACACCTTTGTATTGGTAAGTTTCGATCTCTGTATTATCTGATGAGAATATCTTTAAAGTATCAAATGAAATGTCTTTGTATTTGGTAAGTAAAGATGAAAATTTGCTTTCCTTGTTAATTGGATCTTGATTGTTGTGTTCTGAGCAGCTAAATAATAAAACAAAGGAAAATATAAAAAAAGTATTGCGCATATTGAATTATAAGATTACGGCTTACTCGTAAATATACGTAATTCAATACTTCATAAAAAAGGACGTAATTCAAATACAACCATAATGTATATTTCATAGGATGAGTTTTAGAAAGTTTCGAAATTTTTCAAGAAGCTACGCTATATCTACTTTTCTATGTTGCCTAAAAGTTTTTGGAGAGTATTTTAACTTTTAAAGGCGGATTCTTTAT
>JACVCQ010000009.1:0-5910 GCA_016741945.1 Chitinophagaceae bacterium | reverse complement strand
ATATAACCCTTACTTGCTCTTTTGTACGGTATCTACCCATCCATCATCCCATAGAAGCCGAATGCTTGTAACCATCCCTTGCTTATCTGTTACAAATTCAACATGGCTTTGCTCATCAATTTTGAATACATGATCATTAATAGCTACAAGCATGTCCTTTTTATCTTGTTGATGTGTATTTCGGCAAAAAAGTTTTCCTTCTTCCAAAGTAAAAAGAAACTCTTCAAAAACACCTGTATATTGTTTTAAGGTTTCGTTGGGAACATTGATTTTTCTCATCCTTGAGTATAAATCATTTAAAAGCCATTGAACTTTTAATTGTTCTGTTGTGTCCGAAATAGACAATAATTTATTCTTCAAAATAAGTTCCTGCGCTTTATATAGCGATAATTCTTCTGATATTGAAATACTTGGAACCACTCCGATTCTTTCCCAATCTGTTTTTGTAATAATATGTTCAAATCTTGTAAACGGAATAAACCCTACAAATCCATTCCCTAGCGCAAAGCTTCTGGTAGTATGAGCAGCTCCTCTTGTAGTATCACCAACTAGAATAGCATTTTTAAGATATTTCAGATTGTAAGCAAAGCCTTCGGCAGCTGAGAAGGTTCTTTTACTTGTTAAAATATATAAAGGCATGGTCAGGTATAATCCTTCAGAATGCTTTAGTTGGTCTACAACCCACTCTTCCGTCCATGTATCAAGTATTCGATTGTAAGTACGCCCTGTTTGTTGTGGTTCGTTGAAAAAATAACCTGCGATCTCTTTTTCCATTTCAGGTCTTCCACCGAAATTATTGCGCAAATCAAGAATGAGTGCCTCAGCATTTGCAACAAATTGAAAAGCGGCTTGTACTGTTTTTCTCGACAGATAATTTGTATCAGCAAAATTGGTAAAATTGATATACCCGATATTTCCTTTTAAGATCTCAGCTTTTCGAAAGAAAAAATTCTGAGACTTTTCTTTCCCAAAATCAGTAGTTTCTTTTTCAAGGGTAGCTTCAAATATCCGTATGCTTGCTTCTAAATCAGGATCAAACCGAACAGATAGGTGATGATCTTGTTCGATAGCCCTGATGTCTTTTGTAATCTGATGAGCCCATTGCTTGGGGTCATTCATGTTTTTATATCCCTTGTTTTGGTGCTTTTGTTGGATAAATTGACTCATCAGTAGGGCTTTATCTGAATAGACATAGTTTCGATTCAATACCTTACTAAAGCTATCAATTACCCGTTGCTTTTCAAGTTCAGTCAGGCTAGTGGTTTTTTGGGCGTTAATTGCTGATGCAAATACCATCGATAAAGCACCGATCAAAAACATGTTGGGTAAACACATAGTTAAGGATATATGTCTTGATAAGATGCGGTAAACCTATGGGCAATTACTGTTTTTCCGTATCCAGAACTTATGAATTTATTCTTTAGATTTTATAATTCACCGAGGCAGCGTGTAAATTTACCACCGGAGGATTCCTTTATGGATGAGAAAGACTTTATACTGCAGCAAAGATTTTTGGTTCGGCCAACGGTTCATACGGTAATCGATACAGTATTGGAACAGGAAATGAAAGTGGAACCACGACTGATGAAACTGCTCTGTATTTTAGCGAAACAACCGAGGCAACTTGTAAAAAGAGAACAGCTGATAACAGAGATATGGAATGATTATGGGGGTGGGGAAGCCGGTTTAAACCATGCTATTTCATCGCTTCGAAAATTACTTCATGATAACTCAAGAGCGCTAATAGAAACTATTCCAACAAAGGGATATATTCTTCATGCAGAAATCGGTGAGTTAAAGTCATCTACCGATCATGTACTTAGTAAATCCAAAAAAGGGTTCAAACAACCGCTACTCTATGTATTGGTGATTCTATTATCTGTAATTCTTATTTATTTTTTATTAGAAATGCAAGCTGCTAATAAAAACAGCAGCGGTATATTACCCCAAAAAGAACTTACCATTCCATTCGACAAAATAAACGGGCAATCAGAAGAAAACTCATTGAACACCATAATTACTTATGGAAAAGATAGTACTGAATACAAATTGAAAATGATAGGAGATGGTCGTCCGGAGTTTTATGTGAATGGGAAGCTGCTTGCGCCCGATGAAATGGAAAAGTATCTCGATCTAATTCGTCGTTTACAACAACAATTGAGAGAAAGAGAATAATGGTAGCTAAAAAATGAATATGAATTTAATGTTTAGCCTTACTTAAGCAAAACCTTTTTATAGGTTTTTTTTATTATTTGCCTTTGGAAATCCTTCCATATTCATAAGGCTAATAGCTTGATTAAGGTGTCTATGCTCGTGTTCGAACAAAAATTCAAGCGCATCTCTTAGTGAATACGTTATCCATTTAATGGTTGGTGAATTAATAACAGTTCTATCAAGGTCAACATTTTTACAATACCTAACCAATTTAATGAAGCTAGAAAGGTTATCATTATAATCTGTTAGTAAAGCTAAACTGTATGCTGATGATGTTGGAGTTAGTAATTTATGTGTTACCAGCTTCTTTTTAACTATCTCTTTCATCTGATCTTTAAGAAATTTCCCCCAAACCCTAGTTAGAGGGCTGTATCTTTCCCACGGAGTCATTTGATATAATCCATTCCCAATTTCGGTTAGGTCTTTGAAATAACACTGGTCTGCTATCAATAAATGTTGTATGCACTCAGCAATACTCCACTTTTCATCGGAAGGTTTCCAGTTGAACTGTTCAATAGAAAGATTGGAAAAATAGGTACTGACTTTTTCTTTTGCTTCTATACCTCTTTTCACTCGCTGTTCTATAAAGTTGGGGTCAATCATAATTCAGTGATTGTTAGTTCCATACAGCCCTCCCTCCATATCTTATTTCCAAGATCAACCAATTTTTGTTTGTCACTTTCAACAACCCTTGCAAAAATATTGCAAGCGTCAAGCCCCTTACCGTCACCATAATAAATTCCAAAACAGTTTGCAGTCTTTGTTCTGATTGGCTTTGCCGGACCCAATACAACTTCACCTGGTTCCGTGAATACGGAAGCGTTTTCTTGTATAATATCAAGTTGTGGAACATTATCTATCCAAATTTCTTGTCCCGAAACCCTTGCGTGATAAAATGTCCTTTTGAACGGCAAAATATCAACGAATGCTTTTGATGTAACAGGAGCTGCGTCTAAATAAAACTCAAATTTTATTTCTTGGTTATCGGGTGTTGTAATTCTAAAGCCATTTATCATATGTTTTACTCTTTTTTGTCAGAGGATTTTACACCAATTATTTTTCATTTACTTTTTCAATGGCTTCACGTCTATTTTTGACTTCCAAAACTTTGTAAATATTATTGATATGTGTCTTTACTGTTGATATTGATACATATAATTTTTCTGCGATTTCTTTATTGCTTAACCCGCTATTTATTAATTCCAGCACTTCAATTTCTCTAGGTGATAGAAGATTTTTAAAGTCTGCCTGTTGTTTTATTTTGTGTCTTTTTGAGTATTCGTGAAAAATTGCTTGCCTTTGTTTTTCTAGTTCAAGTGTAAGCCAATATCGAACGGCTAAAAACGTAAACAATAGTAAAGCAATTGGAATGATAGGATACTTTTGCCAGAACCATAAAAAGGTGGTTCCTTCGAATGAAAACCCAATAGAACATAATGCCAAAAAAATGGAAAATGCTACTAGTAACTCTTGTTTGCGTTTTGCATTCATCATTAATGAAAGGGCTTCAAATATTGGTAAAATAATAGTTTACTGAATACAAGGCCTGCAATTGACCAAGATAGAATTGAGCTTGTATATCTATTCAAAATTAGAAAATCAACTTCATTATCGCTGATTGTAAAAGTAAATGGAATAAATACATATAATACAGCAATCACCCAAAGTTGGATTTTAGTAAATGGGGATTTTTTCAATAACAATACTAGTAAAATGACTGTTTGTCCCGACCAAACTACATACTTAAAAGAAGAATCTAATAAAAAGTGAACTTCATTTTGTGAAAATGTAAAAGTTAATGGTAAAAGGGCTACAAAAATTAGCAAACCGAACTGAAGTTTTGATGTTGAATTTTTCATAATCCCATTGATTAAATTATTTGTAAAATAATAGGCAAAAATGCTCTAGCTATGTTTCACTATCCAAACTTTATGAGGTGGACTAAGGGTTGATTGTGAGGTGGAATATTTATCCACCCTCTCCTAGAAGGTTGACAAACTAAAATACCATGTTGGAGTAGTGTTGGAATTCTACGATCCCACAGCCGGGAATCGTTGCTAAATTTATACAGTTAAGCCGGAAGCATAGCCGATGTCTTGCCGGCGCTGGACACCTACATTCTTTCAATTAATATAATGCTAGATGATGCATAAAGTATGAAAGTGCGGCCTTAGAGACACTTTGGTAACAGCTGTATCTATAATTTTTTCAAAAAATCTTTAATTATATGTTCAGTCTCCTCTGGATTCGATAAAAAAATTTGGTGATGAGCATTTCTGATCTCTTTTACAAAGCAGCCTTCACATTCCCTTTTAAAACGCGCTAATTCGATTTGATAATATCGATACCACCGTTTTGTACATTCATCAGCAATTTTTTTGTTTGCTTCGTCAAGCAAAGAATAGGTTCTAAAACGTTCGGGTGCCGTTGGCGCATTGTTATAGATAGCTAATGATGGACATTTAATCCCTTTAAATGAAATTGTCTTGACAAATTTTAATATATTATCAAAAGCAGTATATACCGTTGTATCCGCAATAAAAAGACCATTTGTATCGAATGTGCCTAATGCATTGAGTTCTCCATTTGGAAAATTAAATTGATGTGTTTTAAAGTAATCTTCTTGAATATTTTTAAGTGTTGGCTTAAAATTACTATCCGGCTGTGGTTCCTTTGGATAAGGTGCTATCATAGCATCTAAATCAACAGCGTGATCTAAAGCAGCGTCAAGAAATATAAGAGCTGAAACTCTATTTGGATATTGTCGTGCAAAAGTTGATAGTTCGTCTCCTGCAATTGAATGACCAATAAGAATTACTTTTTGTAATTGCAGACTGTCCATTATTTTTAAAATATCTAATACTAGCGTATCTGTACTAAAGCCAATATTCACTCTTTCCGATTTTCCGAAACTGCGTCTAGTTATCCCAAAAACATGAAAATTATTGGTAAATTTTGGTGCAAAGTCTTCAAATACATGTGCTGTATTTCCAAGTCCGGCTAAAAAGAAAATAGATTTCCCCTTTCCTCCCCAGTCTAAAACTTCCAAATTATTGTTGCTAAAACCTTTTATATGCAGTGATTGAACATTTTTTTGTGAATAGGCGTTCGTCATTAACCCCAAGCAAAAGAGCAGCGATAATAATTTGGGGGAAATCATGTTTTGAGTTTTTTTGTTGTTTATCCGCTTTTAGAAAGTTTCGAAACTTTTTAAAAGTTAGATTAATTAGTATTCTTTTGATACATAAGCCTGCTGTTATAGCATTTGTTACATATTATTTAAGGAAATGAGCAGCTAAAAAGCTTAAAACGATATCAAAATTTTTTAAAGGCTCTGCGTGTCCACCATCTATCGCTTTATGTTCGTAATAATATTTGAAATTTCTATTGCTCAATCTTGCTATCATCGATTCTGCCATTAAGGTGGAAGGGCAAATTTCATCTTTCGTAGCTGATAAAAAAAGCAATGGCCCTTTAATTTGCTCAACTTTTATAGCTGCTTTTTCAACAGCAGTAGTATCTTTTAACATAGCCTCAAAAGCTCCTCTTAAATCGCGCTTCATCAGGAATGGGACGGCATCATCATTCACGGGCACAAAGGGCAATTCTTTGTTTTGATATGTCCAAGCAGGAGTGGAAAAATGATTGGTATTTCCCGGGAAAATGGCATTGCTCCCAACTATACTTACCACACAC
>JACVCQ010000428.1 GCA_016741945.1 Chitinophagaceae bacterium | reverse complement strand
AATTTCATCCGCAAAGCGAACAAATCCATAAATATTGAAGATGGGTGTACGCAGGTCTTTATTCAACAACCTAATGGCTGAGGAAAAACTAGTACTATACTTTTCCGTCGTGATCCTGCTGCACTCCTGACTTACTTCATGAAACAGATTGATCATGGGTTGTGTTTTTGCTTATGGCCAATAGCTCATGGCCTATTGAAATATGTTTTATCCAAATGCTTTTATAACTTCTCCTGCCACCACTTCTCCACTGATCAAACTCGGCGGAACACCCGGTCCGGGAACCGTTAACTGTCCGGTATAGAACAGATTTTTCACTTTTTTACTCCTGCAACCAGGTTTTAAAACAGCGGTTTGGCTTAAAGTGTTCGCTAAACCATAGGCATTTCCACGAAAAGCATGGTACTCAGATACGAAATCGCTGTGCGCAAAGGATTTTTTGTAAATAATGGCCTCTCGTATCGATTGTCCAAGCTGTTTTTCCAATCGGTCAATCACCATATTAAAATGCATTTCGCGTCTTTCTTCGTTGTCATCACTCAGCCCGGTAGCGACGGGTATTAATAGGAATAAGTTTTCACACCCCTCCGGAGCTACGGTAGAATCTGTAACCGATGTGGCACTCATATAAAACAAAGGATTCGAAGGCCACTGACGGGTAGTATAGATTTCTCTACCGTGAACTTCAAAAGAAGTATCAAAAAATAAAGTATGATGATGAATATTATTGAGTCGTTTGTTCAAACCCACATAATACAATAAACAGCTGGGGGCCATTACACGTTTATCCCAATACTGATTGGAGTAAGTACGGAATGCTTCCGGAAGTAACCCGGTTTCAATATGATGATAATCTGCTCCACCAATAACCACATCAGCTGTATAATGAGCTTTTTTCGTTACCACTTCTTTTACTGCATTTTTATGAATAGCAATGGTAGTTACTTCTTCTCCAAAACGAAATTCAACACCCAATTCCAATGCCAAGTCATACATCGCTTTTACAATCTGAAACATCCCGCCATCTGGATACCAGGTGCCCCCTTTGATATCGGCATAATTCATCAAACTATACAATGCAGGTGTATCTTCGGGTAAAGCCCCCAAAAACAAAACAGGGAATTCCATCAACTCTTTCAACTTCGGGTTCGAAAAATGTTTGGCTACATGAGACTTAATAGAATTGAATACATCCAAACGAAATACTCCGGTGATCAATTCCCAATCTAAAAATTCAGAAAGTGATTGTCCGGGTTTATACACCAGCTTTTGAATACCTACTTCATATTTATAAGCAGCTTCTTTCAAAAACTTATCCAATTGAACAGCACTACCCGGCTCAATTTCATCAAACAAACGTCTCAGCGCTTCATAATCAGCGGGAATATCAACCGGACCATCAGACCAATAAACACGATAAGAAGGATCGAGTCTTTTTAGATGATAGTAGTCAGATACCTTTTTACCGAACTGATTGAAATAGCGTTCGAATACATCCGGCATCCAATACCAACTTGGCCCCATATCAAAAGTGAAACCGGCTTCAGAGAATTGGCGGGCACGGCCACCCGGAATGGTATGTTTTTCCAAAACGGTAACCTTCCATCCTGCTTTGGCCATAAAAGAGGCAGCAGAAAGACCGGCGAAACCGCTTCCAATGATAATGACAGACTTGCTCACTCGAGTAGTAAATTAGACAAAAAAGTTAATACCGCTGTAATTGGTTTTTGAGCAGTTTACGGGCAAAGTGTATCCTGCTTTTGATTGTTCCCAAAGGTTCTCCCAGCATATCGGCTATTTCATGGTATTTGAACCCATCGAAATAGAGTAAAAAAGGATTTCGGAATATTTCAGGGAGATTGTGAATGGCTTCCTGTACTTCTTTGAGATTAATTTTCGCCACTGCGTCATTCGCTACAGCACCTTGATTGAGGTTTAATAAAAACTCATTCGGTGTACTATCAAAAATGGTGGATTGTTTAGCCTTGCGACGATAGTTATTGATAAAAATGTTGCGCATGATTGTATACAACCATGCTTTGATGTTGGTTCCTACATTGTATTTGTCCTTGTTAGCAAGGGCTCTGTACATCGTTTCTTGCACCAAATCCTTGGCGGCTTCTGTATCACGCGTGAGTGTGATAGCAAAAGGCTTCAAAAACTCAGTGTTGTTCAACAGCATCTGGTTAAATTCCAATGTAGACATAAACAGTGTGTTTAATTATTTATGATATAAAATTAAACATAAATACCCTACCCTTCCAAAATTTTGTTTAAATATTTCTTAAAAAAGATAAAACAAACCAAATCAACGGGTTACAAATGTTTAAACATCAAAAAAAGGGCCGGTTGCAGTTGCAATCGGCCCAAATGCTATTAAAATACGATGAGAATTAGGAAAAAGTTGCCACATATTCCATCACTTCAGACAAAGACCTCTTAAAGCTGATATTGGAAGGAACACGTTTTTTGTACGTCTGCGTCAGCAAGCCTGAAACAATAATCGGAATATCGGGCATGCGGTTATGGGCATTGATCAAAAATTTTTCAAAGTTGAAATTATGTGCTACTGAAGTGAGATGTGAATAT
>JACVCQ010000427.1 GCA_016741945.1 Chitinophagaceae bacterium | reverse complement strand
CACCTAGCATATCCCCGGCTTCACTGTAAACCGGATAATATAAAAACTCAAACCATATCACATCATTGTTTAAAAGAGCTACGGGCCGCTCAGTAGTTAGTTTTTCCCCCGCCAGTGCCCTCCTAAAATGTTCTTTAAAATAGTGATCTAACTCTTTGGGAACATAATTACTGAAATCAGCTCCGATACTGAGTTTTGCATTGAAATACTCTTTTGAAAGAATATCAGCTGTACGGTTAAAATTTAAGATTTTGAGATCTGCACTAATTAAGATATTAATATCAGTGGTACTATCAAGTATTGCTTTCAACTTAATCTCATTGGCCAACAGATCTAATTGTTGTTTTTTCTGTAAAGAAATATCAATAAAATAACAAATAATACCTTCTTTAGATGGTGTAGCAGAAACAGCAAAATGATAATCCGGTGGCCAGGGTTGTTCAAATGTAATGGTCTCTTCAAGATCAAATGCTTTACGCATGGCTGCTGCATAAGGTTGTTCATTTGTATCCGGAAAGAAGTCCCAAAAACTTTTTCCAATCATTGCTTGCCTAGATAAACCTGTGACAGATTCAAAAAAACGGTTCACTTTTAAAAAAATCCAGTTACGATCTAAGGCAAAAAAACCATCGTTAACGCCATCTAAATACTCATTGAATTGATGTGCATATCTCGAAGCCATAAAATCGTCTAGTGAATCTCCCTTCAGTAATATACCGATGGCTTGTATTACATATGCTCCTTGTTTAGCTTCGATACTATTGAATTCCCATTGTATTGTATGCTGATGATCATCGATGAGATAACGTGTGATGACCGAAAATTTTTCACCTGGATTTTGAAAAGATTGTTGCACCTGTTTTTTAAAGAAATAAATATCAGCATCATGTATTTGCTCATCATACTTTTTATTTCCAATCAATGCTTTATCCCAACCCGTAATAGAAGACATCTTTTGATTGATATACTTGTAGTGCCCATCTTGGTCAATAATCATATGCATGAACACATGTGAGTGCTCAAGCATAGCGATCATATGTTGAATGGGGGCATTCATATTCATAATATACCGGAATCACCAATTTTTATAAGCAAACTAATATCATTTTTTTCATCAATATAATGCTTTGAAATGGATTAAAATGCAATTAATTGTTTTTTGAGTGATTTGTTTTCCCATTCAGATAAATTGTTTTATCCAATTCAAGGTCTAAATAATTGTATTTTACTGATTTACTGTAACCTTTTATTGATCATGACTGTTCACCCGCTGATCATATTATTCCATGATTCTCTCTATACCTCAGCATTGTTTGATTAACTTAGATGCCACTAAAATTACCAATATGAGAAAACTAATACTCGCATTTTTGTTATTGCCGGGTATATCCACCTTCGCTCAGAAAAAACCGTTGGATCATACGGTTTATGATGACTGGCAGTCAATCGGTGAACGCGTGATCAGTAATGACGGTAAGTATGTAGCCTACGCTGTGAATCCACAAGAAGGAGATGGCACGGTGTACTTACAAAGCACAAATGGAAATTATCAGGTAACGATTCCTCGCGGGTATAGTATTTCCATCACTGAAGACAACCGTTTTTTAGTTTGTAGAATCAGACCTTTTTATAAAGATACCCGTGATGCCAGAATCAAAAAGCGTCGTCCAGATGAAATGCCCAAAGACAGTTTGGCCTATATTGAATTAGGAACAACCAATATTCGTAAAATTCCCAGGATTAAAAGTTACAAAATACCGGATGAATCTGGTATGTGGTTGGCGTATTTACTCGATAAACCACTGCCAGAAACAAACAGACCTCAGCAACCGGACTCCTTAACCCGACTCAACAATATGCTGAAAATGGCAGATAGTTTAATGCGTGTAGCAGATAGTATTCGTAATAAAGCCAACGAAGCCAAAACAACGGGAATGTCTGTTCTTCAAAACAGAAATGCAAGACCTGTGGTACGTGCCAATACCGAACCTGTTGAAGAAGGTACAGTATTGGTTTTACGCAATCTGCAAACAGGTGAGGAGCGCAGGTTTGAATTGGTGAAAGACTATTTTTTCAACCGAAGAGGCAATGTATTATTGATTGAAACTACCAGAAAAAATAGTGACGAAAAATCACTGGCTACAGTAATGAAAGTGAATCTGGATAATAATAATACCCGTACCATCTTCGCAAAATTCAATGAAGCCAAAAGTTTCAGAATGGATGAAGATGGTAAACAGGTGGCATTTGTAGCAGAAAGAGATAGCAGTAGTAAGGCATTGCAGAAATTCTACAAACTCTATTATTACAAAGAAGGAATGGATAGTGCTCGGCTATTGGCTGATAATACAACCAAAGGCTTACCTGCCCATTGGACTATCAGTGATAATCCAGGAAGTATTGTTTTCAGTAAATCAGGAAATCGCTTGATGCTCGGTACACTTCCGATATGGCCGGTACGTGATACCACCGTCCCCGAAATGGATAGAGTAAGTGTTGACGTATGGCATTACAATGATGATTATATCCAACCGGTACAACTCAGAAATCTCAATACCGAATTGAGAAGAAGTTATCTGGCCTATTTCGATTTAGATAAAA
>JACVCQ010000426.1 GCA_016741945.1 Chitinophagaceae bacterium | reverse complement strand
TATATTCCCTTAGTAGATTTACCACCTGTACTTTTACTTCATTCATCGCACCGGCGTGAACAAAACTCTCGAGAATAGATTTATAAGCATCCTGTAACTCAATGTATTTACCAATGAGTCCAACCGTAACCTTGCTCTTTGGATATTTTAATTTATCCAAGAATCCTTTCCATTTATCAAGATTAGGTTCACTATATGATGTAATATTCAATTTTTTTAAACAAATCAGATCGAGCTTTTCACGCAACATCAATAAGGGCACTTCATAAACAGTAGATGCATCCATTGCCTCGATAACTGCTTCTGGTTTTACATTACAGAACAATGCGATTTTACGTTTGATATCATTGTTCAATGGTTCTTCTGTTCTGCAAACAATAATATCAGGATGAACCCCTGTTTCACTTAGCATTTTTACACTGTGCTGGGTAGGCTTTGTTTTCAATTCTTTAGCTGCACGGAGATATGGGATTAATGTGAGATGCACTACCATGACATCCTCTTCCGGAAGCTCCCATTGTAATTGGCGTACCGCTTCAATAAAAGGAAGACTCTCAATATCACCGACTGTACCACCAATTTCTGTGATGATAATATCGTAGGCATTATCTTCTCCCAATAATAACATTCTTCTTTTGATCTCATCAGTGATATGTGGAACTACCTGAACGGTTTTCCCTAAAAATTCACCGGCTCTTTCCTTATTAATCACTGTTTGATAAATACGACCTGTAGTTACATTATTTGCCTGAGAAGTGTAAATATTTAAGAAACGCTCATAATGACCGAGATCCAAATCTGTTTCCGCACCATCTTCTGTTACATAACATTCCCCATGTTCATATGGATTCAATGTACCCGGATCTACATTAATATAAGGGTCAAATTTTTGAATAGTAGCCCTTAATCCCCTTGCCTGCAATAATTTGGCGAGAGAAGCTGCAATGATCCCTTTTCCTAAACTACTTGTTACACCTCCTGTAACAAAAATGTACTTGGCCATGTTTATCGTATTATTTATTCGTTTAAATCTTATCCGTCCACAATTTTTTTATTGCATAAAGAACTGTCGCATAATACAACGGAGTCCGATAAATCGGTCAACAGCACGGAACAGGGTTCACGAAACAATAAAAAATCGATACCTATTGTATTGAAATACAATCAGATAACGAAAAAAACTATTTGACCTTGTAAATGAACGGTGTAATAAAATTCAGAGGTCGTACAAACGTACAGTAAAAAGGCGGATAAAAAAAACAGCCGTTTTATTTTGAACCTCGGGCTCCAGAATGTGTTAACTTGACGTGAACATCTTTATCAAACAAAATTGCTATGAAAAAACTCATTGCGCTAACATTCGCTGCATTTTGTACAGCGGCATTTCTTAGTTACAGTTACAGAACACCTGCTCCCCAACCATTAACACCGGAATGTTATGTAAGTTGTTTTACAAGTGAAATCATGAACCAATTCAAAGCTGAAGCTTCCACCACTTCATTTGCTATGATGCATGATAATCCGATTCCGTATGTTATTGAGGACCCCCTAGGTAAAAATATCTCGTTTAAAGCCGCTGATGGTAGTAATGCTATGGGTTATGAAATTCGTAGTAAGAAAAAAAGTAACAAGTGGTTATTTGTCATTCAGGAATGGTGGGGATTGAATGATTACATCAAAAAAGAAAGTGAAACCTATTATAATGACTTAGAAGATGTAAATGTTATTGCCTTGGATTTATATGATGGGAAAATTGCTGCTACCGCAGACAGTGCCATGAAACTTATTCAGTCTGCCAAAACTGAAAGACTCGAAAGTATCATTAAAGGTGCTATTGCTTATGCAGGTACTGATGCTAAAATCTATACGGTAGGATGGTGCTTTGGGGGTATGTGGAGTTTACAAAGTGCATTATTAGCCGGTAAACAAGCAGCAGGCTGTATCATGTTTTATGGCAGACCCGAAAACAATATTGAAAAACTCAAAACACTGAACTGTGATGTAATCGGTTTCTTTGGCAATAAAGACCGCAGCCCCTCACCGGAAGTAGTGAATAAATTTGAATCGGATATGCAAGCGGCAGGAAAAAAACTCATCGCCAATAAATATGATGCCGGACATGGTTTTGCCAATCCAAGTAACCCAGTATTCAACAAGGAAGCCGCAACAGATGCACATGAAAAAGCAGTGGCGTTTTTGAAAGAGAGAATGTAAGCGTGAAGCTACAAGCTACAAAGAAGTGACAAGTTGCAAGAATGACCATGGCTTATAGCCCATGAACTATGGACTATAAGCCATGAACCATAAGCCATTAGCTATTCATCTACATATCCTGCACAATCTTCTTATAGCTCGTAACAATTCCTTTGATCAGCGATGAACTAAATCCTTGGTGTTCCATTTCATTAAGGCCGGCAATGGTACAACCTTTAGGTGTTGTCACTTTATCTATTTCCTGCTCCGGATGTGTATTTTTCGTCAATAATAATTCAGCAGCACCCTTTACTGTTTGGGCAGCAATCAGAGAAGCAACCGTAGCACTAAAACCAATTTCAATACCGCCCTGAATATTGGCTCGAATATAAAGCATAGCATAAACTGTACCA
>JACVCQ010000425.1 GCA_016741945.1 Chitinophagaceae bacterium | reverse complement strand
GGACTATAACATCCATCATTACCCCATTGGCGTGAGAGTAGTTTGCTGGGTCCGCCGGTAGCCGGTACAGACCACAAACGCATATGTGCTGTTGGAGCTGTTTCTCTTTCACAGGAATAGAGAATGTTTTTTCCATCATTACTCCATCCGCGTGCCACAGAACTGGCGGGGTGCCAGGTAACACGTGTAGCTTCGCCGCCTTTTGCAGATACCACATACACGGCATTGCTACCACTGCGGTCGCTGGTGAAAGCGATCCATTGTCCGTCAGGAGAAAAATGCGGTTCACTTTCAACAGCCGGAGTGCTGGTTAAACGCAAAACATTTTGTCCATTCAGATCTGATACCCAAAGATCAGCGCCATACACAAAAGCAACTTGTGAAACACTCATATCAGGCTGACGGAGCAGTCGGGTGCCCTGGGCTTGAACCATGATTGAAGCGGAAAGAAAAACAATACTGAAATAAAAGCGCCCTCCATTATTTAGGAAAAGCAGCTTTGCAAAAAATGATTTCATGCAAGTTGTTTTAGGAAGTTGAAAATGTGGATGAACAAATTAGTGAAAAAAAGGGAGCGAGGAAATAATGAATGATGAATAATGAATAATCAATGATGAAGTGAAAATCCCATATCCGACATCAGAAATTTTACATCTGCGATCTGAGATCAAGTATCAGTTCCTATCTTTTCAGCAGTAATGATAATACCGGAACCTACGGCTTTATTGCCTTCATTGAGTGTAAATGCGTCATTAGACTTGAGGTTCTTGCGTATGTGTTTCGCAGGTATTAGTTTAATCAATACAGTTCCTGATTGACCCGGCTTAATTTGTTGCTGATCTAAAAGTTCAATTTCCCCTGAAAAGTGCTGAATAGAGTTGAAGGCCAGTGACGGACGATAGCCTGTTGACACTGGGTTTTTTCTGCCGCCTAATTCGGTGGGCAGCAATGAGATTTTAGCTTTGATATTATAGGTCGTTTTAGATAACATACACTTCAATAAAGTTAACACATTTATTGAAGTTATACAAGTGGTTGCTCTCAATGCTAATGGCTTCGTGTCCATCTAATACTTGTTGTTCGTATGTGAGGTTTTCAAAACAATGATCATCTATGAAAACCGATACTGTATAAGTGTATGGTGGGATAAACTGACGTATAGAAGCCAATTGAATGTATTCCCAAACAGCTATTTCGGAGCGAAAGAATTGCTTCGCTTCTAGTGTATTTATTTGTGTTCTGAATTTTTGATCAATTCCTAAATCCTCTTTTTCAGCATCTGAAATGGCTCTATATAAAATCATAAATGAGTAGAACAATTAAGCAAGCAAGATGCGTTTTGTAATGCTCTTTTTTTACCGTATTTATACCTGATTTTAGGTTACAATTTTTCAATAATGTTGCCAGAGTAAAGCCTAGCAGGTGGGAGATTTATTGCCATCCTTGAAATGACGGTAAAAGGGAGGGGATCAATAATGAATGTAGAATTTTGAATGATGAATGTTAAAGTGAAAAATCCCATATCCGACATCAGAAATCCTACATCTGCGATCTGAGATCTGAGATCGGACATCCCTCCCTATCTTTGCCCCATGCAAATCAGCTTTTCCTACGATAAAAAGAAAGTCATCCAAGCACTGCGCTATCATTTTGTACAAAAGCCGGAAATACGGGTATTGATGGTATTGGTGAATGTATTTGCAATTGCAGCGGCAGCTTTGTTTTATTTTAAAAAGATCAGACCTGAGCCTTTTTTATTGGGGTCATTTATCTGGATCATGTTAATGGCATCTTTCTGGTATATCCTTCCGAATAATATCTACAAAAAAGCACAAACATTCAAAGACGATTTCATCATTGATTTCACGGATGATTATATTCGTTTAGAAAATGAACGCGGCTATGTAGACTGGGATTGGAGAAAGTTCTCCCGCTATTTTGAAAGTCCGCATTTCTTTCATCTTTATTTTGACAGTAAATCCTTCTTCCTGGTTCCCAAAGAAAATATGGGAGAAGAGTTTCGACATGATTTGAGAGGGATGTTGAGGAAGAAGATAACAGAGAAATAAGAAACATGAAATAAGGAATAAGGAATAAGAAAGGATAATATGACACCTACTTTCTCATTTCTTATTTCATGTTTCTTATTTCATATTTCCTATTCCTACAGGTTCTTGTCCATGATATAATGCGGAATCGTTACTTCAAAGAATTCGTCGCTGCAGATATTGTAGCCTAGTTTTTCATAGAAGCCAACAGCAGTGCCGCGGGCATGCATGGTAAGGCGTTTGTAGCCGCGATCACGGGCAATGTTTTCAGCGAACATCATCAATACCCTGCCAATACCTTTTCCTTGGAGTCCGGACAGCACCGCCATCTGACGTAGACGAACGGTTTTATTGCCTTCGTCCTTGAGCATACAGCAGCCTTCCAGCTTTTCTTCATCAAAACAGCCAATAAGGATCTCATGCTTTTCCTTTTCCAGTTCTTCCATGGTAAAGCTGAGTCCGAGCGGTTTACGCAGGATATGATAGCGTAGTTCTACCATTTGCTGGTATTCTTTGGAGCCGTGGTCAATGAGTTTTAGGGCCATAGTAGAGGGGGAAGG
>JACVCQ010000424.1 GCA_016741945.1 Chitinophagaceae bacterium | reverse complement strand
ACATTGACTAAGAAATTAGGCTTTTTTCCGAGGAAGGGACCACCACTCGCTGTTAATACTATCTTTTCGATCTTATTTCTTCCTTCCCCAACCAAACATTGAAAGATCGCCGAGTGCTCGCTATCTACAGGTATAACAGGAACATTCTTTTCCAATGCCATCCGCATCACAATATCACCCGCTACTACTAATGTTTCTTTGTTGGCAAGTCCAATTGCCTTTCCATTGGAAATAGCCATTAGTGTTGGTTTCAATCCGGCATAACCTACAATAGCCGCCAGCATCATATCATAACAATCCATGGCCGCCGCTTCTACCAATGCTTTCTCACCGGCAAATACTTTGATATCTGTAGAAGATAGCGCGTCTTTAACGTTTTGGTACTTTCGCTCGTCGCCAATAACAACCAAATTGGGATTGAACTGTAAGGCCTGTTTAACGAGCAATTCATCATTGCTTTGGGCAGTAAGGATTTCTGCAGAAAACAAATCAGGATTAGCGGCAATTACATCCAAAGCTTGTGTACCGATAGATCCTGTTGACCCGAATATGGCGATTCTTTTCTGATTCATAGGAATGTTCCGCAATTTGCGGGCATAGTTACACAATATATGCCAAAAAAAAGTGTCTCCAACATAGGATAGATGCAATCAATTGTTATGATTTACTGATTTTGATCTTCATGAAAACCAATACGGGGAAAATGGTTTATAAAGGGAGTTAGGTGTTCATGATGGATGAACAAAGGAAAGCAATCCATCTGCCAATACACGGTCATTACTTAAGCGGGGCACTTTATTTTGTCCTCCCAATTTGCCAATCGATCGCATATAATCAATGAACCCATTCTTTCTGATTCTGGTAATTTGTAATTGTTGCAAAATATTTCCCCGGATCAAGTCATCATAATATACGTTTTTCTCCCGCAGGTTATGATCTGTTTGCTCTATAAAAGCACTCATATCATCTGGTTCTTTTTCAAATTCAATAAACCATTCATGATAACTCTTACCCTCGCCTTGCGCAATCATGGGGGCTACAGTAAATTCAATAATACGTGCATTTGTAGCAGCAGCGGCTTTCATTAAAGCGGCTTCTACCTCTTCTCCAATCACATGTTCCCCAAATGCGGATATAAAATGCTTGATTCTACCCGTAACTACTAACCGATAAGGCTCTGTGCTTACAAATTTAATAGTATCGCCAATATTATATCCCCACAAACCCGCATTACTATTTATGATCAGCGCATAGTGCTGCCCAACTTTTACATCTCGCAGACTTAAACGTGTTGGGTTATCTGAAAAGATTTCCCCGGCAGGAATAAATTCAAAAAAGATCCCGCTATTGGTATTGAGTAAAAGCCCTTCAGCTTCTTGACTATCTTGAAAAGCAAAGAATCCCTCGCTTGCCGGGAACAATTCAATTGTATCTACTTTTCGTCCAATACTCTCAAAAAGCTTCACACGGTAAGGTTCAAAATTGACCCCACCTTGTACCATTACACTAAAATTTGGAAACAAGTCACCCACTTTCTTACCACTTTTCTCTATCAGACGATCGAAATACATCTGCATCCAAGGGGGGATACCACTGATCAGACTCATGTCTTTTCGAATGGTTTCCTCAACGATTTTATCCAATTTGGTTTCCCAGTCCTCGATACAATTGGTTTCATAACTGGGTAATTGGTTAGTGCGCAGGTAACTAGGTATATGATGGTTGACAATACCACTTAAACGACCTGTTGGGATACCGCCTACTCTTTCCAGTTCTGGGGAGCCGCTTAAAAAGATCATTTTACCACTGGCAAATGCGCTATTGCCTGTCTCCGACATATAACTAAGCAGTGCATTGCGGGCAGTATTGATATGATTGGGAATCGAATCCTTGGTGATGGGAATGTATTTGACCCCACTAGTTGTACCACTGGTTTTAGCAAAATAGATGGGCTTCCCTTTCCAGAGTATATTCTCCTTACCCTCTTTCACTTGATTGATATAAGGCTTTAACAACTCATAATCACGTATTGGAATAGCCTGTTGAAAAGCTTCATAGGAATGCACTGCATCCAAGTGATGGTCTTTCCCAAAAACAGTTCCTTTACCTACTTTGATTAGCTGTTTGAGTATGGCATCTTGATCTAACAGGGCATTACTACTGTTCCTACGTATCTGTTTATGGATGTATTGGGCAAAAGGTTTCGCCAATAAAGATTTCAGGTTCATATCAAATAAGCGGTCTTGTAGACCGGTATGGGCAAAAATAGACAGAACTTGGGGTTTATGGGGCGAAAGCGTGCTAATATTCTAAATAATTAAAAATCAAACAGATGCAAATAATAAGGGAATGTTGTTGTTGTGGAACTGTTCGATTCATTAGGCAAAAGAGACGTATTTTCGTTTTTCCACGCCCGTGAATAGAATTATTTCAAAAATCTTTGCAAAATTCCCCTTCAAATCCCTACCTTTGCCGTCCTAATTTTGGATAGCTATGTTAGCAGTTGTAAAAATCGCAGGTCAGCAATTTAAGGTACAGGAAGGACAAAGCCTGTATGTTCCTCACCTGCAGGGTAAAACCGGAGATAAAGTTGAGTTCACCGATGAATTGTT
>JACVCQ010000423.1 GCA_016741945.1 Chitinophagaceae bacterium | reverse complement strand
CTGTGGCATATAGCCAATCTGACGCCGATACTCCCAGCTATTCTTGATATTTTGTCCATTGAAAGTAATAAAACCACTATCACAGATTACCATCCCTAATATCGCTTTTATCAATGTTGTTTTACCGCTTCCGTTAGGACCTATCAATGCAATACATTCCCCTTTATTACAAGTAACCGAGAGATCGTCTAGTACTTTTAATTTACCAAACTGCTTGGATACATTGGTTGCAATGATCATAGTTTTAAAGGTTTCATCAGTGGATTATTATCTTTTAGATTTTCAGGCGTAAGGGATGGGATGATTTTTTCTGTCTTATCAAATAATGCCGTTATAAAACTTCTGAACAAGATCATAGCTGTTGGATTTCTTTCTACAATCACAGCATACATACTTATCGGGCGATAAGGAATATCGCCTCTGTTATTCTTATTCAAATCATATCCTTGATATTTATCCCAATAGTTTTGATCAAACTTATTTAAAACAAGACTTCCGTTTGTTCCAACATCAAAAGTGTTTGATAAAAAATTATTGGAAGAAACCTGAATATCCATACAACTTGCTTGAATTTTTAAAGCCCATCCGTTACTTGAAAAAGTATTTTTCTGAATAAGAATACGATTAGCACCCTCCAAAAAAACAGCGACTGTATTCTCTTTAAAATGATTTCGTTCAATTTTACTATCACTAATCTCTTTTAGTAGAATACCATAGGCTGCATCACCCCAATTTTTATAGAAGTAATTATTAATCATTGATACATGATGCGAAAACATGACTGCTACTCCTGCTCCATTATTGATAAAATGATTACCGATATAACTATCTTGATTGGAAAACATAAAATGAAGACCATATCTAAGATTATCGGTAGATATGTTTGAAACAATACTGGAATTGGTTACAAATTCAAAATAGATACCATCTCTATGTCCACTAACCTTATTCTGTTTAATCTGCATGCTATCACTCTTCCAGCAGTGTATACCATTACCACTTTTTTGTTCATCTTTAGACCCGCCTATAATTTTATTTCCCTCAATAAAACAATTAGCGCCAAATTGAGTGTAGATACCAAAAAATGTATTGATCAGAATATTATTTCTGATAACCACATATTTACTTTCGCTTATTCTAATTCCAGCAAAATCATCCATACTGGAAATCCCTGAATTTATAACCTTTAACCCCTCAATTACAACACCATTTGCCTTAATAGTTAGTACTTCAAAACGATACTCACCATCTATAACAGGATAATTATTTCCGATGAGGGTAACCCTTTTTGAGATGACTATATTTTTTTCTTTGTATATGCCCGACTGAATCGAAATTGTATCATTATCTACTGCTAATTCTAATGCATGTTTAATAGTACGTACACTGTTAAAGGGCCCTACCATGATGTTTTGCACACACACCAGCTTAGTCGTAAATAGGAATATTAGTATGAGGAAAAGAAATTTCATGACTTAAGGAATTCATTCTATTCAATAATCTTTCCATTTAAGCGGAGCTCCGATGGAATGCTGCCTCTATATTGAAAAACGGCTATATCACCTCCCATAGGTCCTCTCAAAAGACTACTTTGAAGAATAACAGCATTCTTGACCTCTATTAATTCATTAGCGCCGGCATATGCAACTAAGTATATTCTATAGTTGTCGGTTGCATTTATTTCTTTCAAAAAGGCTTTTAGGCATATAGCATCATCGAATTTAAAAATCCTACCTTTCGGGGTAATGATTTCTGCTCCAAATTGAGCGTCAATGATTCTCATTTTACATGAGTAGCAATGATCAGAACCAACGACTATCTTCTCGGGATTTGTATTACAGGAACTGAAAATTACAGTTATAAGTATCATCATTACAACTGAATGGTTCAGTTTTTGTTTTTTTCTCCACTCTAATATCATTACTAAAAAAGAGAGTATACCAACAACAATAAAAATCCACCCGCCAAAGTCAGGAAAAGAATAAGCTCCAAAATTCAACAATTGTTTGAACCCGATCAATGGAGGCTGATAAGCCATCCCGGGAACTACAATAGCGGCATCAGGCATTAGATCGTGCCCGTAATTGTATTCCCATCTCCAGAAATCATACATGGATAATATACCAAAACATATAAACAGTATAAACAGCAAATAAAAAGGTTTCTTTCTCCCAATAAAAGCTACGATTATAAAAGACAAAGAGAAAAATCCAACCAGGTAAGGCAATATTTTGAATTCAATGAAATCATCTGTATGAAGTGTTTTCATACCAATATAATGGTTGAGTCCATTGATGATATCAACATTGCATGCAAGTTTATTGGCAAAAATCAATAAGCGTAATCCTTCCGGATATTGTGGTGCAATTAAATCTATTCGCCATAATGGTAAGAAAAGAACTGCAATCAGTGCGAATCCACAAATCCCCAAAAGTATTCTAGATATGCCTAATAATGTTTGATTCTTCATAACAAAAACTTTTATCGGAACAAAAAGGGAGCAGGATCATTGCCTGCTCCCTCCAACTATCAAAACAACGCGTACAACTTTATTTGGCTGCAGGTGCAGTTTTACCGGTACTAAATTTTAGCGGCACAGCAGAACCTTTGGG
>JACVCQ010000422.1 GCA_016741945.1 Chitinophagaceae bacterium | reverse complement strand
GTACTACCCCTGTAATTACACAGGCCAATACAAAGAAGATATAGATACCGCCATAAATGGCTTTTTTCTGTTTATTCAATCCTTCTACCAAAAACAGAAGACCAATAGCTGCTGCAGTACCAAGGATCATTAATCCGGCTAGTGTACTGTCCATCGAAGGATTTCTATCTGATACTTCTCCTTTTGCTGCAACCAGTGCACCAATAAAAGCCAGTACCCCACCAATCGCTACCAAGCGCAAAAACCATTTGCGTAATAGGTCATATTTGAAATTATCACGCTTACGGAAATAATATACCATTACGATGGCCGGAATGGTCAAGAGGTTTAATAAGTGAACGCCGATGGAGAGACCCATCATAAAGAAGATGAACACGATCCAACGATCGGCTCCGGGTTCATCGGCATGGTTTTCCCATTTTAGAATAGCCCAGAATACGATGGCAGTAAAAAAAGAAGATAATGCATATACTTCACCTTCAACTGCACTGTACCAAAATGAATCGCTGAAAGTATAGGCCAAAGCCCCTACAACACCTGCACCCATGATACTCCACAATGGTGAACCGCTAATGGTATCTGTGGTTTTAACACTCACGATTCTGCGGGCAAAATGGGTGATGGTCCAGAATAAAAATAAAATGGTAAACCCACTGGCCAATGCACTCATCACATTTACTGCTTTTGCAGCTGCCATGGGATTATCACCAAAAAGTATAATGAATATGCGACCCAATATTACAAACAGAGGTGCGCCCGGTGGGTGCGGAATTTGCAGACGGAAACAACTGCTCACAAACTCGCCGCAATCCCAAAGACTGCCACCAGCTTCTGCGGTTAAAATATACACGGTACAGGCAATGAAACATACGACCCAACCGACCAGATTATTAATACGGGTAAATTGCATATTGGTTTTGGTTTTTAAAGACTGGCAAACATACCTTATTAATGCTAAAATTGAAAATGGCAGCCTGAGAATCAGTTTTTTTAAGAAAATGTTAGTAACCAAGCCTGTAAATAGTCATTTTAAAGTGAATAATCAGTAACGTGTTGTACTATTTAAAATCACTCTAATTGTCAAAACTCTATATTACTCCTGGGCCGAATGGCCCCGTCCCTGTTCCCGGGCTGCATTGGCCTCTGATCAGATCTGCTGCGCATGATCTGATCTGTCTTCGCTGCGCTTGACACCGACCCCAATGAGGCCCGTCCACAGGGACTGATTAAAAATTATTTATTTTAACATCCTTATGTTTTGCAGCTTTTTATGTCTCTTTATTTTCTGATTTAGAATTAAGTAGAATAAACACGAACATTTATCACTATTGTTTCAATTTACCGGCCATTCAAAAAAAAGCAAACGGAGGGAAAGCCTTTAGTGACGATATTGAGAGGTTCAAATACCTAATCCGACTCTGATTATATAAATAGCACAACACAATAAACGGCAGATAGAATCCCATATTACAAGCAGCGAAAAAGCAAGCATTTTTCTCTATAATGCATGACCCGACTATTATCAATTTGTTTGTTATTTATCAGCAGTATGCCCCTTCCGGCACAAAAGAAAACGGCGTTCTCAATAGTGGGGTCACTCCATCAGACCCAATATGATATTAGTAAGAGACAAAATGCATTTGGACTAGGAATTGGGGGGAAATTCAGTTATAAGCTTGCCCGAAAACTACTTTTGGATGTAGAAGTAGGTAAATCAATATTTAGCGGCACCAAAGAACTGACCGTTATCAATGGTAAACCGCTTTATTCAAAATATGGGATTACCCATGCTTATTTGGGGTTGCAGTATCCCATTATTTTCCCATTGAGTCTGGCATCGCATTGGGGTCATTATTCATTGGATAGGGAGAGTCATCATGGGTTTAGACAGTCTGCCTTATTAGCTTTTTCCAAAAAGGAAAAAATACACCTAAGAATCAGCTTCGATCATGTTTTTCAGGACAATGAATTGAGGAAAGGTGACTGGGGTTATTGGAGTTCCGGACTTGTAGTCAGGCTTTTCTGAGTGGGGTAAACGGGTCCTTTCAGGCTATGCAGAATCATCTTTCCTTCCTACCTTTGCGGCCCATGAGTCAGAAGCGTAGCGTTGCATTTCATACCTTAGGTTGTAAACTGAATTTTTCAGAAACTTCTACCCTTTCCCGTATGTTGGAACAGGAAGGTTTTGAAAAAAAAGAGTTTGATGATCTGGCAGACGTGTACGTGATCAATACCTGCTCTGTAACCGATAATGCAGACAAAGAATGTCGCCAATTGGTAAGACGCATACAGCGTCGCAATCCGGAAAGTTTTGTGGTGATTACCGGTTGTTATGCGCAATTAAAACCCAAAGAAATTGCTGAGATACCGGGCGTAGATTTAGTATTAGGTGCTGCAGAGAAATTCAATATTGCTTCGCACATCAGTGAACTGGCCAAAGGTGATCCTACCCGTATCTGCAGCTGCGATATTGAAGAAGTCAGTGGATTCAACGCTTCTTTTTCACAAAACGACCGAACACGTACTTTTCTGAAAGTGCAAGACGGCTGTGATTACAACTGTTCTTTTTGTACCATTCCCATGGCGAGGGGTAAAGGCAGAAGTGACAGCATTGAAAACGTGGTTAAGCAAGG
>JACVCQ010000421.1 GCA_016741945.1 Chitinophagaceae bacterium | reverse complement strand
ATGCCGGATAGCAGTACGTATGCTTACACGGTTCGTGTAGTGAGTGATATTTTGGAAAGTAATGGTTCATCTTCTATGGCAACCGTATGTGCCGGTTCGCTTGCACTGATGGATGCTGGTGTTCCTGTTCCAAAACACGTAAGCGGTGTTGCCATGGGATTGATTACCCGCGAAGATGGTAAATATGCGATTTTGACTGATATCTTGGGTGATGAAGATCATCTGGGTGATATGGACTTTAAAGTAACCGGCACTCGCGATGGCATTTGTGGTGTACAGATGGATATCAAGGTAGACGGATTGAGCATGGAAGTGATGCGTGAAGCATTGGAGCAGGCTAGAAAAGGTCGTTTGCATATCCTTGATGCGATGTATGAGTGTATTCCGGCACATCGTCCCGATGTGAAGCCACATGCTCCACGTATGGTGAAATTGGTGATCGACAAAGAATTCATTGGTGCGGTAATCGGACCGGGTGGTAAAGTGATCCAGGAGATTCAGCGTGAGACGGGTACCACCATCAACATTGAAGAAGTGGGTAATACGGGTGAAGTAAGTATCTTCTCTGCCAACAAAGAATCAGTTGATAAAGCAGTAGCTTGGGTACGTGGTATCACGGCAGTACCACAGGTAGGAGATGTATATGAAGGTCCGGTGAAAGGTATCAAGGAATTTGGTGCATTTGTAGAATTTATGCCGGGCAAGCAAGGGCTGTTGCACATCAGTGAAATCAGCTGGAAGCGCTTAGAAAGCATGGACGGATTGTTCAATGAAGGTGATATGGTGAAAGTGAAACTGGTTGGATTGGATCCTAAGACCGGCAAGTTCAAATTGAGCCGTAAGGTATTGATGCCAAGACCGGAAGGACAGAAGCCAAGAGAAGATCAGTCTGGCGAGCCAAAAGGAGAATAATTTTTATTTTCAACCTTATATAGAGGCATTCTTTTACGAGAATGCCTCTTTTCTTTACGAAAACGAGTACGCATGAGTAATAGTGTTACAACCATCGAAATCAACATTTCTGTATCCGATCCATCCATCATCGAAAACCTGATTGCTGAGTTGTCATTGATTGGATTTGATGGGTTTGAAGAGTTGGAGGATCGATTGAAAGCGTATGCGTCGGAGGAGAATATATCCTTCTCTGATATTGATTTTATATTGAATCAGTATGCCTTAACATATTCGAAATCAATTATCCAAAAGCAAAATTGGAATGCCCTTTGGGAGTCCAATTTTGAGCCGGTTCAGGTAGGGGACTTTGTATCTGTGAGGGCAGGTTTTCACCCGCAAGCCACAGGGGTGAAGCATGAAATCATTATCACCCCCAAGATGAGTTTTGGAACCGGTCACCACGGAACCACCTATTCGGTGATGCAACTCATGGAAGGAATTGATTTTCAAGGGAAATCTGTTTTCGATTTTGGAACCGGAACGGGTATTCTGGCCATTTTGGCTGAAAAATTAGGGGCAATTGAGATACTGGGGGTGGATAATGATCCTTGGTGTATTGAAAATGCTTCTGAAAATAGTTTAATCAATCAGTGTAATTATATTGATATTCAATTATTTGACACGGCTAATGTTGAAAAACAGTATGATATTGTTATTGCCAATATTAACAAGAATATCATACTGGATAATTTGGCATTTATGGCTAAGGCGGTCAAAACAGGTGGCACCATTTTGCTCAGCGGTTTATTGGTGATAGACGAATCTGACATTTTAACTGCTTGTAAAACATGGGGTTGGACCCATCAGCGAACTTTGGAAAAAGAGGGGTGGATAGCTCTACAATGGAAGAACTGATTTTCCCCATTACTGTCTGGTAAGAAATCATTAACTTCATTTTTGCTATATTTGTAGGTCCAAACTTCAACAACCCCCCGGTGAACGATTTCTTGCTCATTGTATTGGCATACTTAATTGGATCGGTTCCCACCGCTATCTGGGTTAGCAAAAGCTTTTTTGGTATTGATATCAGAGACTACGGAAGTGGTAATGCTGGTGCTACCAATACATTCCGTGTGCTTGGTTCTAAGTGGGGCAGTTTTGTGATGATGGTGGATGTCATCAAAGGTGTAATCGCCACTTCACTCTATATTCTTCTCCCTTATTATTTAACCAATGAATGGGATAGAACCAACCTCATGATTGGATTGGGACTGGCGGCTGTACTGGGACATATTTTCCCGATCTGGGCCAATTTCCGTGGTGGTAAAGGGGTAGCAACTTTACTGGGTATGGCAGTAGCCATTCAACCCGTTGTAGCATTATGTTGTATCGGCGTATTCCTTATTGTATTATACCTAACCCGATTTGTTTCTTTAAGTTCTATTCTGGCAGGTATTTCTTTTATGGTTTTTATCCTGTTTATCTTCAACGAAGAAGAAACACTCTATCGCATTTTTGCAGTACTCGTAGCATTGATGGTGGTTCTGACCCATCAAAAAAATATTTCCCGCATCCTGAAAGGCACCGAAAGTAAAGTGCCCATCCTTCGTCACCGCGATAAACGTAGATTGAGAAGAGATCGATTTAAGCAGAATTGATGTGATGTAGTAGTGAATAGTGAGTAGTCAGTAAAATAACTCACTACTTACTATTCACTACTAACTGTTCACTCCTCCCTCCAAAACTACCAT
>JACVCQ010000420.1 GCA_016741945.1 Chitinophagaceae bacterium | reverse complement strand
CTCAAAACCAACAAGATCATTGGCATAGATATTTCTGAGGGGATGTTGGAACTCGGAAGAGAAAAATTAAAAAAATTAAACCTCACCGATCACATCAACCTTCAAACCGGAGACAGTGAAATCATTCATTTCCCCGATCACCATTTTGATGCTATTACTGTATCTTTTGGTGTTCGGAATTTCGCTCACTTGGATAAAGGAATGTCAGAAATGTATCGGGTGCTTCGTCCGGGTGGAAAATTGGTGGTTTTGGAATTCTCTAGACCAAAACAACCACTTTTCAGAAAAATGTGTGATTTTTATACCAATGTGATTACACCGGGTGTAGGAAAATTATTTGCGAATAACAAAGACGCTTATCAATACCTGAACGATAGTGTTCAAGCCTTCCCTGAAGGAGAAAACTTTTTAACCATCATGCATGAAGCAGGATTTACTCAAACTTATTTGAAAAAACTCAGTTTCGGCATATGCACAATTTATTGCGGAAGCAAGTAATCCTGTTTGCGATCAGTCTTCTTTTTTCTGTGCCTCTATTGGCACAGAAGCAACGCTATCGTCCTAATCATGATGATTTACCGTATTATTTCGGTCTCACGTTGGGTTATAACAGCTCCTATCTCCATCAAAATAAATCACCCCTTTTTCTGCAATCCGATTCGATTTTATCAGTAGAACCCGGGGCCAGTGGTGGAATTGTTATGGGGCTTTTAGCGACTGTTAAAATGACCCATAGATTTGAATTCAGGGCTAATCCTCAATTAATCATTGGTGGGTCAAAATTTATAGCATATCGGTTGGGGTCTACTAAACCCGGAGAAGCTTCCTTTCAAAAACAAACACTACCGGCTACACTCATTAGTCTCCCATTACATTTTAAATTTAATTCAGACCGTATCGGTAATTTCAGAACTTATTTATTAGGGGGTATTAAATTAGATACAGATTTATCCAGTAATTCATCTGCTCGTTTATCAGAAGACTTGCTGAAGTTGAAAAGAAATGATTTTGGTTTTGAAACAGGCATTGGTTTTAATTTCTATCTGCCATTTGTAACAGTTTCTCCCGAAATCAAATTCAGTTATGGTTTATCCAATATTCACCAATATGATCCTACATTGAAATACTCTAATGTGTTAGACAGAATCCAGTCGCGCATGATCATTTTCTCTATTCATTTGGAAGATTAAGGTTTACTGCTCATGATGTAATAAATTGCAGCATTGCTAACGCTTTGCTTATGAAAGATTATATCATTAAAAATATAGCCATTGTAAACGAAGGAACGGTTACACATGGTGATGTATGGATCAGAAATGCAAGAATTGAAAAGATCGGGGATTCATTGAATCCTACTGTGAATGCAGTGGAAATCGATGGTAGTCAGCAGTATCTCTTACCCGGTGTTATTGACGATCAGGTTCATTTCCGCGAACCCGGACTTACCCATAAAGCCACCATTTACACCGAGGCAAAAGCGGCTGTAGCAGGTGGTGTTACGAGCTTTATGGAAATGCCGAATACTAGTCCACCAGCGTTTACTCAAGAACTATTGGAACAGAAATATGAAACCGGAAAAAATACCTCACTGGCCAATTACTCATTCTTCATGGGTACTTCCAACGATAATCTCGATGAAGTCTTACGAACCAATGAAAAGAAAAATGAGATCTGTGGTGTTAAAATATTCATGGGCTCTTCTACCGGGAATTTATTAGTAGACAACCCATTGATCCTGGAAAAAGTATTTGCCGGTTCTGAAGTACTGATTGCCACGCACTGTGAGGAAGAAAGTATCATCAAAGAAAACCTGGCTGCACTAAAAGCTAAAAAAGGCATCCTCGAGCCTTCTGATCATCCGACCATTCGGAATGAAGATGCTTGTTTTGAATCTTCTTTCAAAGCTATTCAATACGCAAAGAAGTACAATACCAGACTGCATATACTACATATCACTACAGCTAAAGAGCTACAGCTTTTTGGTAATATGCTACCTCTAAAAGACAAACGTATTACTTCGGAAGTGTGCGTACATCATCTTCATTTTACCAGCGATGATTATGCCCGTTTGGGTAATCAGATCAAGTGCAATCCTGCTATCAAAGCTCCCCACAATAAACAAGCATTATGGGAAGCCTTGCTAGATGATCGCTTGGATGTTATCGCCACAGACCATGCGCCTCATACCTGGGCAGAAAAACAAGAAGACTATGAACATGCCCATGCCGGATTACCATTGATCCAACATTCGCTGGGACTCATGTTGCATTATGTGAAAGAGGGAAAGATCAGTATTGAAAAAGTAGTAGAGAAAATGAGTCATGCAGTAGCACAATGTTTTCAGATCAAGGAAAGAGGATTTATTCGTGAAGGATATTACGCAGATCTGGTATTGTTAGACATGAATCAATCAAACACCATTCAAAAAGATAATATTCTTTATAAATGTGGCTGGAGCCCCCTTGAAGGCATGACCCTACCCGCAACCATCAACTACACTTTTGTGAACGGACATCCTGTTTATGGAAAAGGGGTGTTTGATGAGTCTAAGAGGGGAATGAGATTGAGCTTTGAGAGATAGTTCATAGTCGATGGTCTATAGTCCATGGTAAAAGATCTACCATGGACTATGGACCATCGACCAAAAAA
>JACVCQ010000419.1 GCA_016741945.1 Chitinophagaceae bacterium | reverse complement strand
AACCATGGCACGTGCTTGTTTTCCCCTAGGTTCTCCTGAATAAGTATGTGTTAACCACAGTATCAATCCTGTTTCCTGCACTTTTTGGTGTAATTGTTTCGCCTCATCTAGGGTAAATGCGATGGGTTTTTCTATCACAACATGAAAACCATGTTCCAATGCCATCATTGCCGGGGCAAAGTGCGCGAAATTGGGAGTAACGATGGTTATAAAATCCATGCGCTGATCAGCAGGCAGCTGACTTTCCTTGGTGATCATCTCATCATAAGTCAGATAAATTCGGTCTTCGGGTAAAAACAAAGAGCGACCAGAGTCTTTCGCGATCTCGGGATTGATGCTGAGTGCTCCACAACAAAGTTCAATAAGTCCATCCATATTAGCGGCAAGGCGGTGGATAGCACCAATAAAGGCATCTTTACCCCCACCTACCATACCCATCCTGAGTTTACGATTCATGTCAAATAGTTTTTGGTTTAGGTTATTAAGCGCTGATATATTTTAGGAATGTAAGGTTATTAAAAAAATGGAAGCGGACGAAATTTTGCTGATTAAAACGGTAAGATAAAAAGTGAACAGTTGTTCGTTTTATGATCAAAGGGCCGATTAAATACGTTAAACATTTTGGTGATTGATGTGAAAATAAAAATTACATTTAAATGAGTTTTCTATCTTTAATACGAACGATTATGCAAGCCACTCCATGTTATATTATTCATCTGTTTTCATCGGTCATCCACCGACAATCATTTTTTCACGGTCAACAGCTATTGTTTAAACACTAATGCCTATATTTATTACCCGCGAAAAAACGATGATGGGAACAGGTCAGAATAGACGAAAAACGATCAAACAATTGCTTGCCGGATCAGCACTTCTTGCTACATCCGTGCCTTCTTTTGCATTGGAACCTGAAAAAAAATTTTCCTCTATGCCACTCAAAGGCAATATCAATCATTCTGTTTGTCGCTGGTGTTACAATGATATTCCGCTAGATCAATTATGTGTAATTGTGAAAGAAATGGGATTGGTAGGTATTGATCTGGTGGGACCTAAGGATTGGGATATTCTTAAAAAAAATAACTTGATCTCTACCATGTGTAATGGCGCTGAGATTGGCTTGGTAAAAGGATGGAATGATCCACAATACCATGATGTATTGGTTAAAAATTATACCGAACATATTGATCTGGTATCCAAGGCCGGTTATACAAACCTGATTTGTTTTAGTGGTAATAGAAATGGGATGGATGATGAAACAGGATTGAAAAACTGTGTAAACGGATTGAAAAAAATCATGTCACTGGCAGAAAAGAAAGGGGTAGTAATTCAGATGGAACTTTTCAACAGTAAAGTAGATCATAAAGATTATATGTGTGATAGGTCAGCTTGGGGTGTTGAATTGTGTAAGCGTCTGGAATCACCTAACTTTAAATTGCTCTATGATATATATCATATGCAGATCAATGAGGGAGATATTATTCGTACCATTAAAAGAGACCATCAGTACTTTGGCCACTACCATACAGCTGGTGTTCCCGGCAGACATGAAATTGATGAAACACAAGAACTTTATTATCCTGCTATCATGAAAGCCATTGTAGAAACCGGATTCAAACAATATGTAGCACAGGAATTTATTCCAACAGGAAATGACAAAATAGGATCATTGAGAAAAGCAGTACAGTTGTGTGATGTGTGAGGTGGCTTATAGTCCATGGTTAATAGTCCATGGGGAAGAACTTTTATCCATGGACTATGGACCATGGACCATCAACTAAAACAAACAAACCTTCATAAACAAAAGACCATGGCCGATCAAAATTATGACGCAATTGTAGTGGGCTCAGGTATTAGTGGTGGCTGGGCTGCCAAAGAGCTTACTGAAAAGGGGCTGAAAGTACTAATGCTTGAACGTGGACGTAACATTGACCACATCAAAGATTACGTGAACGCCAACAAAGAAGCATGGGACTATCCCCATCGTGGAAGAAGAACACAACAGATGATCAATGATTATCCTGTGCTCAAGCGCGATTATCCTTTGAATGAAACCAATCTCGATTATTGGGTGAATGAAAAGGAAAGTCCTTATACCGAAGTAAAACGCTTCGACTGGTTTCGTGGATACCATGTAGGTGGACGTTCACTGATGTGGGGTCGTCAGAGTTATCGTTGGAGCGATTTTGATTTTGAGGCCAATGCAAAAGATGGTATTGCCATTGACTGGCCTGTTCGTTATAAAGAGATTGAGCAGTGGTATACTTATGTAGAACGTTTTGCAGGTATTAGTGGTAGTAAAGAAAATTTACCGCAACTTCCTGATAGTGATTTTCTTCCTCCAATGGAACTCAACTGTGTAGAAAAAGATCTTGCAAAACGACTGAAAGAGTATTATAAGAATCAGCGCACTATGATCATTGGTCGTACTGCTAATCTTACAAAAGAGCATGAGGGCCGTACTAGTTGCCAATATCGCAACAAATGCTGGTTGGGTTGTCCGTTCGGAGCTTATTTCAGTACACAGTCTTCAACATTACCTGCCGCTATGAAGACAGGTAACTTAACGTTACGTCCATGGTCGATCGTTACTAAAGTGTTGTACGATAAAGACAAAAAACGTGCAACGGGTGTAGAAGTGCTGGATGCGGAAACCAATAA
>JACVCQ010000418.1 GCA_016741945.1 Chitinophagaceae bacterium | reverse complement strand
AAGAACACTTTGGTATGCTTGGATAAAGGGGTTGACCAATATTTCTATTTCAGGTTCGGAATTCAGCAAGGGGAGTAGGTCATCGTATTCTGCTTGCATGAGTTCTAAGACATGAGGGAGGGTGCAGTATTTACCGTCTTTATACTTTCTCAAATACCAAATAATACACGCCAGAAAATTGATAGCAGATTCCACGAAAAAATCTCCTTGCTTTTTGATCCATTCTCGATTCAGTCCGAGGAGAATAATCCTTGAGGCTTCTGTGGCATCGGTGATGTCATGCATCAACGCGGGATCCAGCGGATTGCATCTATTGGATGTAGATAGATCGTCAAAATTGATGGTGTAAAAGGAGGGTTTTGTTCCATATTGATTCGCGTACTGCAGCATCCAGTTATAAGCTGGTTTTGATAGATCGGGATATTTAAAATCATAGATGAACATAGCATATCCTTTTTCGATCATTTGCTTCATGGCGGGCAAAATCACAAACCAAGATTTACCTGCTCCCGGAGTACCGGTTACCAATAGTCCACGGAAAGGGTTAATGATATTAATCCAGCTGGATCTTGTTTTGTTTCGGAGGCGGTATTCAGCTTTAAAATTGATTGAATATTCACTGGTGAGCAGCCGTTCTTCCTGGGGGAAGGTTTCGTTTTCTTCATTGAAGATGTCATCTAAGTTTGATGTCTTCATAAAACGGGTCGCAAGTGTTCCGGCTTGCATTAATAGTAGGTAGCCCACTACTGAAGTGATGATATACAAAAGGGCTGTTATTGTAGTAGAAAATGATAGGTAAAAGAAAACTATGCTGCCTGCGAATAGAACTGCACCTGATAAGAACAGGATAAAGACTTGTTGCACCGATTTACTAGGATCTTTTTTTCCTTGTGTACCCATCAAGCCTACTGCTAAAAAAAGTAAGGAAAGAAGTTTGGTTGTATGAAAGTTTTCAAATAAACCTGTAGCATTTATTTGTTGTATAATTCGATATGTCAAAGAACTGGTGAATCCCCAATTTTCAAAGGCTTCATAACAGCTCACATAGTAATGCAACAGGAGTAGACCTACACTGAGTAGGCGGGTCAAGTCCAGGATTTTTCTGAGGTCATTATCACTTTCCCCGGTTCCGCTCATGAACGTCTGATTTTCTTCTTTTTCTTTCTCAAATGATAGGGGATATGTGTAGACTCTTGCGTAGGGTTTATAAGTTCTGTTAACATGGATAACCCATTAAATTCTACTATGCCTTCGCGTTGATACCTTTCATTATTGATCATTGCGTTTTTAGCTGCTTGAGAACCTGTAGATCCATTGAGTTGTTTGAGTAGTCCTGAAGCACTATATGCTTTACCGATTTCGGAACCATTGAATACACTTCGATTGGCTTTGTCTACGAATGTGATTCCATACATTCTCCCTGCTTCATTTTGTCTGGTAACTACGCTTATGTTGGCTTGTTCTAAAAGCGATCTTAGTTCCATGAAATTGGTTGGTGATTTAACCAATGCAGCATCAATCAATACCCTTAATTTTTGTTTTAAAGGATCGCGATGTTTTTGATTGATTTCAAATCGGAGGGATAAGTTTTTAAGACCAGGATTGCCGGGAAGTGCACTTGCTTTGATCGGGACACCCTGTTTCTCTCCCTGCGTATCCAGAACGCGATACACTAATCCATTTTTTTTGTAAGTAAAACTCTCTTCTGTACCACGATCTGCCAGAATATTAAACTGCTTTAGAATGGCATTGTATTCAGGTAGGGATGTGAAATTATAGGTGCTGTACACTGCTTGCACAATATTGGCGATTCCTCTGCGCAATTCAGACTTTCCGTATTCTAATTTTTCCATTTTGAATGAAATGATTCCGGAAGCATTTTTCATTCGATGATTTTCCGCTTTTTCTAACCGGTATTTTTCTTCTACGTATTTGCGTGCAAATTCAGATTGGTTGCGACCAATATTATGTGTATTGATTCTCGTTCCATCAGCTTGAATGCAGGTTGTCAGGATATGGATATGCGGGTGTCCTGCATCATGATGTTGATACACAAAATAGGGCTGCTCTGCAAAGCCTAATAGTCGCATATAATCATTTGCAATTTTCATGAGTCTACTGTTTGAAAATTCTTCAATAGGACTGAAATTGAGCGATACGTGCATTGTTTTGGTTGTAGCGCGTTGGTTTAAATTATTTCTGTTTTCAAGTGTTGCCAGTTTCTCATAAAAATTCAAAGCGTTTGCCGGTACAAGTATTCCTTTTGCGCCAATACAATTCGCTTTTCCCTGTTGCTCTTTTTGCACATTATAATTCAATGCAATTGAGGCCGATTTTGGGAAGGTTATCCTTGCGACCATTGCTGATAGAAATTGTTCGCCTGTGTAAGTATTTCATTACTCTTTCCGATGAACAGGTGATGGTACTGTCCATAGTCGGCGATCCATTGTCTGAACTCGGGTATTTTCTCAAGGGTGTGTAGTTTGTGTACGGCCTGGTTGAAATTGTTTCCGATGGCATGTAACTCTTGTTTTAAGTGTAACATTTCGTGTAAAAAATCATCGGCAGATCCGTTACGATAAAGGATGGTTACAGGCTCTGTCAAGGATACTTTTCTGATATAAGTGCTGTTGTTTTTTTCTAAGGTTCTCTTTCGCAACCGGAT
>JACVCQ010000417.1 GCA_016741945.1 Chitinophagaceae bacterium | reverse complement strand
AATATTATCTGCTGTTTCATCAGCAAATGCAGCACGCATAGATTCTGCATCTTCAAAACAAAAACTACTGGTAAGGAACAATGGAGTGGAATGTTCCATCTCATTGGTTTTATCTGTTTGTATGCGGATGGCATTAGTGATTTTATGGGTCATGAGCAACGGATTTATGATATCATCGTAGGATAGCAAACGCGTATCCAAAGATTTTTACAAATGTAATTCATGCATACCCTTATTTTGCTGTTGAAATGCGGAATAATCAACTACAGTATTTTGAAAGCAAACAGCCGTTTGTTTTAGAGAGTGGGGTGATATTGCCTGAAAGCACTATTGCTTATCATACTTATGGTGTTTGGAAAGGTGCTGATACCAAGGTAATATGGGTTTGTCATGCATTAACGGCGAGTGCAGATTGTGCAGATTGGTGGAAGGGGTTGGTAGGTGAAGATTGTTTGATTGACCCTGAAAAGTATTTTATTGTTTGTGCAAATATCCTTGGCTCCTGCTATGGTACTACCGGTCCTTTAAGTGTGAATTCAAAGAGTCAAGCTACTTATTTCAGCGATTTTCCTGCTGTTACCATTCGCGATATGGTAAGTGCTCATATACTGTTGCGTAAATACTTGCAAATTGAACAGATTTTTTTATTGATGGGTGGAAGTATGGGTGGGTATCAGGTATTGGAATGGGCGATGATGGAACAAAAACGCATTCAGAAAATATTTCTCATCGCTACATCACCGTCCGAGAGTGCATGGGGTGTAGCTATCCATACAGCACAACGACTTGCCATAGAAGCAGATCATACCTGGAAGGATAAAAACGAAAAAGCCGGTGCTGCCGGATTAAAAGCAGCGCGCGCTATTGGAATGCTCACCTATCGTAACTATGGGATTTTTCAAGAGGCACAAACAGATCCTGATCCGGAGAAGATTGATGATTTTAGGGCTTCATCCTATATCCACTACCAAGGTGAAAAACTGGTGAAACGATTCAATGCGTATTCGTATTGGCTACTCACAAAATCTATGGATACCCATCATTTGGCTAGAGGAAGAGGTGGAGACTTGATCAAAGCATTGAACAGTATCCAACAACCTGTATTAATCATGGGTATCAGAAGTGATATTCTTTGTCCGTTAGATGAACAAAGATTCATGAAAGAACATATGCCCAATGCTACCTTGGTTGAAATCGATTCCACTTATGGGCATGATGGATTCATTATTGAGACTGTACAAATCAGCCATCATTTGAGTGTCTGGTTGACAGTGTATAGTTGATAGTGGTTATTTTGGATGATACACCTGAACGGCCTTTTTATAGGCATCTTCTTTTTTCAAACTCATTTTCTTGGTTTTCTGTTGTGCAAACATTTCCATCTGATCGGTATAATGCGGACTTCCTTTTTTAGCAGAAGCTCCATAGGTATTAATGCTTTCAATGATCGGCCCTTCTTTCGTAAAACGCACCAATTCAATATAACTCTCGCCCTGATTGCCTTTTACCATCCCATCTTTCCATGTAATTGAATACATAGCAGTTAATACATCCGGTAAGCCGGGTAGGGGAATGGATTTATCACCACGAACATGTTTTTGATAATCACCTAAGGGCACACTGGTTTTACCAAAATATTGTAATAGATCTTTTTTTGTGTTTTCAAGTAAGGTTATGCAAATAGGCGTGGTGAGTACAGAAGGTCTTTTACCTTGTCGGGCCAAAGCATAGATCTGATAATTGATATGCGCAAAAATAGTAGCCCCTGTATTTCGTATATCACTGTTGCGATCCCATTGTTTGAGTTGTTGAATGAGCGCTGCAAGTTGCGGATAGTCAGCAGCATTTAATAAGAACAAACTATCAATATCAATAGCAAAAGAAAATTTTTCAGGATACCTTCCATCGTATTTAATGCGTTTGAAATCTTCATAAGAAACTTTATCATATTGCTTAACCAATTCAGCAAATCGCATACTTCTGTTGTTCTCCAAAGTTTCATATCCCATCGTCAGATCTGCAAGTTTGAAATTCTCCGGTCCTTCTGTTGCATGAAAAGGGGAATGATTGGTATTGTACACAAAACCCGATGAGGGTTGTAATACTTGTGGTAATTTCTCCAATGGATGTATTTCTGTCCATAAAGTCTTAGATGTATTACCCGGTAAGGTTCCACGCCAGTTATAAGATTTGTCACGGACTGGAATGCGTCCATTGCTTAGGTAGTAAATGGTGTCATATCGATCAGCATATACAATATTATAACCGGGAATGGCCATCATATTCAAGGCTTTTTTGAACTCGGTAAAGTTTCTCGCTTTATTAAGCCAATACCATTCTTCCAATCCACGAATATCCATTTGTGCAGGCATACGTATAGAAAATGTACCACGTTCGGTGATGACTGTTGGGCCGTATTTGCTCCAATATACTTTTCGTTTCACGCCAATGCGAATACCGGATACTTTTACTTTCAGTTTCGCTGTTTTTTCTTCCAATGTTTCCCATTGTCCATCGAATAGGTATTGTAATTTGTTATTTGGATGGATTGACAATTGATAGACATCTAATTTATCAGGTTCATTCACAGTATGTGCCCAACCTAAGTACTCATTTACACCACTAAGAATAGTAGGTGCACCCGGAAAATTAGCACCAATGATATTCCATCCTTCTTCG
>JACVCQ010000416.1 GCA_016741945.1 Chitinophagaceae bacterium | reverse complement strand
CCGGTCCTAAGTTGGCTCGTTTTAAGAAAGCATATATCCCAAAACCCGGTGGTGATAAAATTGGAAGAAGAAGATTGGATACCCATATCATTGGATTTGAAAAACTGGGAGCCCAATTTGAATTTGATGAAGATAATAGTTGCTTCAAATTAACAGCTCCATCTTTACGCGGCACTTATATGCTATTGGATGAACCTTCGGTAACAGGCACTGCCAATATTGTAATGGCAGCTGTATTAGCAGAAGGTACTACACAAATTTATAATGCAGCCTGCGAGCCATATCTGCAACAACTTTGTGAGATGCTCAATCGCATGGGTGCCAAGATCAGTGGTATTGGAAGTAACCTATTGATTATTGAAGGAGTCTCTAAATTGAATGGTACTTCTCATCGTATGTTGCCGGATATGATCGAGATAGGGAGTTTTATCGGTCTTGCTGCGATGACACAAAGTGAACTAACGATCAAAAATGCAGGTGTTGATCATTTAGGTATCATTCCTGAAAAATTCAGGCAGTTAGGTATTGCTATGGATATTCAAGGTGATGATATCCATATCCCACAACAGGATGTATATGAAATTCAAACCTATTTGGATGGAGGTATTCTCACCGTTTCAGATCATCCCTGGCCGGGTTTCACACCTGATTTACTAAGTATCGTTTTGGTAGTAGCCACACAAGCAAGAGGCAGCGTGCTGGTTCATCAGAAAATGTTTGAGAGCAGATTGTTCTTTGTCGATAAATTGATTGATATGGGTGCACAGATCATTCTTTGTGATCCACATCGTGCAACTGTAATTGGATTGGGCAGAAAAAATAATTTGAGAGGGATTACTATGAGTAGTCCGGATATACGTGCCGGACAAGCATTGCTCATTGCTGCTTTGAGCGCAGAAGGTAAGAGTACGATTCAAAACATTGAACAGATTGATAGAGGTTATCAGAAAATAGATGAACGATTGAGAAATATTGGTGCCGATATTCGAAGAATGATATAACGATTTTTATCGTGAAGGAAGCTTTACAATGGATATCCAATATTCTTCAATACTACGTATCACTTCCATAAACTTACCCAAATCAACAGGCTTGATCACGTAACTATTGGCATGATTCGCATAAGACTCTTGTACATCCAATTCTGCTGATGAAGTGGTAAGCATTATAACAGGAATGCGCTTCAGGATAGGGCTTTTTTTCAATTCATGTAATACTTCCTTACCGTCTACCTTGGGTAAATTGATATCCAGTAATATGATATCGGGTGTCTGCACGTCTGCATAGGCTGCTTCTTTTTTCAAATATGCCAATGCTTCTTCTCCATCTCGCACCACACGTATATGATTCCTGATCTTGGCTTCTTTAAAAGCTTCGATGGTTAGTCGGATATCTCCCTCATTGTCTTCTACAAGCAAGATTTCCAGGTCCTCAAATGCAGACATATTTTATTATTTAAGTGACAGATACCTTGTTGGGTAAACTGAAATAAAAAGTACTTCCCTTTCCCTCTTCAGAAGCTACCCATATTTCACCATGATGTCTTTCGATGATCTTTTTACAAATAGCAAGTCCAATTCCTGTACCGGAATAATTATCGATCGGATGTAAACGTTGGAAAACCACAAAGATCTTTTCGAAATACTTTGAATTGATGCCTATTCCATTGTCTTTAACGAAGAAGACAAATCTGTTTGCTTCTTCTAGACATCCTATTTCAACGACTGGGGGGTTGTCGCTTTTATATTTCAGTGCGTTACCAATCAGATTTTGCAACAACTGTTGTAATTGTGATGCATTTCCTCGAATAGTAGGTAGCGAACCGACACTTAAAGTTATCTGTTCTTTTTCAAATCTGGATTCAAATATTTGTAGCACATTTTTTACCAATGCATTCATGTCCACCGCTTGAAAAGGCTCATTTACGGTTCCTACTCTTGAATAGGAGAGCAGATCGAGTATCAACCGTTTCATCCTTTCCGCTCCGCCTACAGCAAAATTGATATACTCTCTGGCTTTTTCATCAAGCCCTGCCGAATATTGACGGTCTAATAATTGTAAGAAACTACTAACCATTCTTAAAGGCTCCTGTAAATCATGCGACGCTACATATGCAAAACGTTCTAATTCTCTGTTTGAAGTCAAGAGTTCAGCCGCCCTTTTTTCTAATGTTTGATTCAACTCCTGTAATTGCTGTTCTGATTGTTTCAATGCAGAAATATCCTGTGTAGAACCAATGATACGAACAGCTATCCCTTCTTTATTCCGGATCACATAACCCCTATCGTACACGAAAGCATAAGAGCCATCAGTTTTCTTAAAGCGATATTCATCTTCCCAAAATTGATCCTGGGTTTCCTCCAGCAGTTTTCTTCTTTTTTCTAAGACCCTTTCCAAGTCTTGCGGATGTACATGTTTACGCCAAAAATCCTGATCACGGGAAGCTTCTTCCGTATTATACCCAAATAATTTTTGTAACCCATCTCCAGAACGTATAACCGTATTTGTACGCATATCCCAATCCCAGATAGCATCACTGGTGGCTTTAGCTACTAATTCATAACGTTCATGGGTTCTTCTGATCAATATTTCAGATTTTTTTCGCTCTGAAATATCTCGAATGAAAGCACAAAAGAATTCTCCAATTTCTTGTTGAATAGGTAATACTGTAAGGTCTTC
>JACVCQ010000415.1 GCA_016741945.1 Chitinophagaceae bacterium | reverse complement strand
CTATGGAAATGGTATTTATCAAAGTGATGCAGAGGGAAGGGTGATCAGAGCTGATTTTGGAGATATTACCCTCATCAATGCATATTTTCCTTCTGGTACCAGTGGGGATGAAAGACAAACTTATAAATACCAGTGGTTGGATGAGTTTTTTACATACCTACAATCGCTGAGAAAAAAAAGAAAGAAATTAATTGTAACCGGAGATTATAATATTGCGCATACAGAGATTGATATCCATGATCCGAAGGGAAATAAAAAGTCATCAGGATTTTTACCGGAAGAACGTGCGTGGATGGATCAGTTTTTAGCCAATAAATGGGTGGATAGTTTTCGTCACCTCCACCCGCAGGCTAGCGGTGCTTATTCTTGGTGGAGTCAGCGATTCCCTTCTGTAAGACTACAAAACAAGGGATGGAGGATCGATTATATCAGTATTACAGATACACTAACTCCACAATTGAAAGCAGCTGCTATTTATCCGGATGTGAAACACAGCGATCATTGTCCGATTTATGCAGAGATCATCTAATACTGATACAAACTAAAAAAATGAACCGTGTATATCTATAATGTAACCATTCAATTAGCCTGGAGTATCCATGAAGACTGGCTGCAATGGATGAAAACCAAGCATATTCCGGAAGTAATGGCTACCGGTTGTTTTACGGATTTTCGTTTTGTACGTGTGCTTGAAATGGATGAAACAGAAGGACCTACTTATGCCACCCAATATTTTGCAAATAACAAAGAAGACTATGATCGTTATATCGAGCACTATTCAACAGCCTTACGTAAAGATGCACTGGATGTTTGGGGCAATCAATTCGTGGGTTTTCGTTCTTTAATGCAGGTTGTGAATTGAGTGTGGATAGTTTTGCAAATTCATTTTGTCAATCACAAAACTTCGCTATATTGCTCTGAAACCCGCTTCGGGACTGCTTTTCAGCTGAAATCGTCTGAAACCATTGATAATAAAGGATTTCAAGAGATAACGGTGTTGAAACATACAATATTTAATTTGTACAGGATCGGCTGAAATGCTTGTCGGCGAAGGGTTTTAAGGAATCATAAAAAGGATGAAAAGTTGGAAAAATATTTTGCTGTTTGATAAAAGCCAATAAATTTGTTTCTCTTATTAAAATACATCTAAAAACACATCTATGAACAAAGCTGAATTAATCGCGCAACTCGCAGAAGATGCAGGTATCACCAAAACTCAAGCTAACGCTGCTTTAGATTCTTTTGTGGATACTGTAACTAAAACCCTGAAAAAAGGTGATAAAGTTACTTTAGTAGGTTTCGGTACTTTCTCTGTATCTAAGCGTGCTGCTCGCACAGGTCGTAACCCTCAAACTGGTGAGACTATCAAGATCAAAGCTAAAAAAGTTGCCCGCTTCAAAGCCGGTAAAGAACTGAGCGCTAAGATCTAATCTAAGCCTCCAAAAAGAATTGAACCCCGCTTTCGCGGGGTTTTTATATTTTTGCAGCTCACTATTTATCAATTAAAACATAATTACCATGGGTAGAGGCGATAAAAAAACCGCTAAAGGAAAGAGATTTAAAGGTTCATTTGGCAAAAGCCGTCCAGCGAATGCGAAAGCTACTGCTGCAAAAGCCAGGAAAGCTGCTGTGAAAGCTTCTTAACAATGTCTGATGTCAGATCGCTGATGTCGGATTTATTTTATCAAATCCGACATCAGCGATCCGCCATCCTATATTTTCTTCTTCGCTATTTCCTCCAACGCAAATACCAGCTTGTCCAAATCTTGTAGTCGGGTGTATACATGTGGTGTAACTCTTACACAACTAATGTTTTCCCAGACGATACCAACGGTATGAATTTTATAGGTATTGAACAATGCCTGATCCAATTGCGCGGGTGTCATGCCATCAATAGATACACCACAAATGGCACAAGCATATTCGGGTTTGAATGAGGTATGTATTTTTACTTTGGGAATATTACTTGCTTTCTCTGCCCAATAATTTTTGAGATATCGAATCCTTTCCTCTTTTCTTTTTGCACCAATAGCATTGTGAAAGTTTATTGCTTCACCAATTCCTTGTTCTATCGGAAAGCTTCTGGTACCAAGGGTTTCAAACTTTCTGATGTCATCACCCCTTGGTTTATCATTACAAACCAATGGCCATACCTTTTCAATTTTTTCTTTTTTAATCCATAACATTCCACTACCAATCGGAGCACTAAGAAATTTGTGTAAACTCGTACCGAAATAATCACATTCTAAATCAGTTATCTTAAAATCAAGTAAACCAAAAGAGTGGGCCCCATCAACAATCACTTCCAATCCACGTCGATGCGCCATCTGAGCAATCTTCTTTATCGGAAGTATTTGTCCGATCCAGTTGATGATATGTGTCAGGTGTAAAATCTTTGTTTTTGGAGTGATGGCTTTTTCAAATGCTGATACAATGGCATCATCATTTTCGATCGGAAAATCAAAACTGATTTGTGTATAGACAATCCCATCACGCAGCGCTCTTTGCTTCCAAGCCTGGATCATATTCGGATAATCTTGCAGGGTGCCAATCACTTCATCCCCCGCTTTCAGATCCAATCCAAAAATCACAGTATTCAGAGCTTCGGTAGCATTTCTATTGACTGCAATTTCTTCGGGAGAACAACCTGCTAACGTAGCCAGTTTGTACCGCAAAGGCTCACGTCCCTGGTCTAAAATACGCCACATATAATAAGACGGGCCTTCATTAGAC
>JACVCQ010000414.1 GCA_016741945.1 Chitinophagaceae bacterium | reverse complement strand
AACCCACTGAAAAGCACAGAAACAAATATTACCAACCAATTCCATAATCCTCCCCATGGTTGCTACTTCCTCCCCAGAAACTACCATGCCTCCAATCAAACCAAATGGCATTAATGGGTCCGCTGGTACGGTCTTCAAAACTCAAGGTATAGCCCATGCTCCGCAATTCTTTTCGTACCCAATCTGGGGTGTTACTATGTAATAAAAGATTTCCGGCACGTGGTGCGCGGTCTGATGTTTTATTACCCCCGAGTGATAACCATAATTGATTGGTGTTGATATTTGCCGCTTCACTCGCTTCTTGTACTGTCATTCCAAACTCCACCATATTCAGGAAAAACTGCAACAGGTTTTGATCTTGTGTATCACCTCCCTGTACCGCAAATGATAACCAGGGTTTTCCATCTTTCAATGCCATCGATGGAGTGAGTGTTACCCGAGGCCTCTTTCCCGGCGCTACCACATTGAATGGATTGATTGTTGAATCTAATACAAAACTCTGCATACGTTGACTCATTCCTACTCCTGTTTTACCTGCAATACATGCGGGCAGCCATCCGCCACTGGGTGTAATTGATACCACCCATCCTTCTTTATCAGCAGCTTCTACTGATGTTGTTCCCATCCACAATGCATCTTTGTATTCCACATCATTCAACATGGCCGTTTGTCTTTGATCATGTGTGGGAGCAAAGCCTCTTTTACTACTTGTGTCTTTCACATCATATCCTCTGCTCTTTAATAAACCGATATACGGATTTGTTTTTCCTTCAAATGGATAAGGATCTCCCGGACCCGCATTCGCATCGTTTCTATCCATACGTATTTGCGCAGCTCTTTGTTTTGCATAGGCTTTGCTGAGCAATCCTTTCATGGGTTCTTCCGGAGGGAAATAAGAATCGCCATAATAAAAATCTCTATCTGCAAAACTCAGATTCATTGCCTGGTAAATAGTATGGATATATCGCGCAGAATTATAACCCATACTCTTCAGATCAAAATTTTCTAAGATGTTCAAAGCCTGCAATAAAACCGGACCCTGTGTCCATTGTTTTAGTTTGTACACTTCTATGCCTTTGTAATTAGTTTGAAGGGGTTCTTCTTCAATGGGTTTCCAATTAGCGAGATCTGCTTTGGTGATGAGTCCGCCCTGTTCCTGTACACCTCTTACAAACTCATCTGCAATGTCTCCTTTATAAAAACGATCGTATGCAGCATAGATCGCTTCTTTTCTACTCTTGCCCGCTTTCAGTGCATTCTGTTCTGCTTCCACCATTTTGGTGAGCGTGTTCAATAAATCTTTTTGTACAAATATTTCTCCTGCCTCGGGTGCTTCTCTTTTTTCTCCGGCATGTGTCAAAAATACTTGCTTGCTATAGGGCCATTGTTTGATCTGTTCTTTTCCTCTCTCTATACTATTCGCTGTTTGTGCTTCAATCGGATAACCAGCTGCCAGATCCATCGCCGGTGCCAATACTTCTTTCAAACTCATCGTACCATATTCCACAAGCATATAACAAATACCGCCTGGAGTTCCGGGAGTGGTGGCCGCCAACGGACCATACTGCGGCGGAAAATTCATTCCCTTACTCTTGAAAAATTCAGGCGTTGCTCCGGTAGGTGCCACGCCCATGGCATTGATGGCGATTACTTTTTTGGTTTTAGGATTGTATATCAACGCTTGTGTTTCTCCTCCCCAACTCAATACATCCCACATGGTACAAGTGGCGGCCAACATGGCACAAGATGCATCTACTGCATTTCCTCCTTTCTGAAAGATCATTGATCCGGCGGTTGCTGCCAATGGTTTACCGGTGATGGCCATCCAGTTTTTTCCATGTAAGGGTGGCTTCTGTGTTTGTTGGGCGAAAGAAAAAGACGAAATAAATAAGGCTGCGAAGAACAATTTTTTCATGTGTAGATATTGATGCATAAATATAACAAATCCCTCCGTGTAACTCTGTGCCCAACTTATTTACCTCTGTGGTTAAAACCACGGAGGTTTGTTATTGAGAAAAATCAACTTCAAAATTCGATATTCATTATTCAATATTTTTTTCCTACGCCATCACCGCCAACATAGACAACAAATGCTCTCCCGCCTCCTTGTTCCCTTGTACCTTCATTCTTGTTTCTTCCCTTCTGATTCCTTTTGTGAACAGACGCCAGGCAATTTCTCCATCGATGGTGATTAGATTTTCTGCAACAGACACATCTTCTACTTGTAACCATTGCTGCCCATTATGCAATAAATGCCAGGTACCACCTGCTTCACCTGTAATTTCAAATGATAAGCGTTCTCCTTTTGTTCCCGGAAAATTTCTATAATGATGCGGTAGTGCTCGCATCGATGTATCTAAATGAGGATGATAAAATTCACGAGCGTATAATTCTTTTTCTTTTCCAACAGCTAGTCTGATCTGTTGTTGGTGATGCCATTTCTCTGTATACTCTCTTGCCCAATGAAACCAATTCGCTGATTCTTCCTCTCCAGCCCACGCAACAGAAAATAATGCAGGTGTAAAAGGATCAACCGTCTTCAGGTATTGAGCAACTTCATTATTGGTTTGTTTGAATAAATCCAGCACCAACCTAGGACTCATTCTTTTCGCGGCAGTGATCCAGTCAGCATTTAATTCATCCAGATAATTCAATAAATCTTTATAACCGTTTATGTTTTGCTATTGAACTCCAAAATATACTTCTTTTTGAATCTATATTATTCTAAGATTTCCACCCATATA
>JACVCQ010000008.1 GCA_016741945.1 Chitinophagaceae bacterium | reverse complement strand
CATCTACGTGTTGACATCGTAAAACACCGTCACGCACCTGTTGCACGTGGTCGTACGACATCTCGCGCGTATCTTCATATGTGCGTGTCATCAGCCGACAATTCTCACGTCTTGCTTCTCAGCGTTCATCCGACCTCCGGTATCGACACGCGTAAGCTCGTCGTCAGCGTCAGATGTGTTTAAGGGACTAGGATTGGTAGCCGTTTTCCCCTCTGCTTTCAATTGCGAAAACAAAGGAGATTCTTGCATTTTCAAACGTATATAAATAGAAACGATCACCAATACTATCGATAATAAAAAAGGAATACGCCATCCCCAGTCATTGAATTTGGCGATAGATGCTTGAGGATCATCATCCAATGCATGTCGGGTAATGAGAATAACGCCTAAAGAAACAAAGAGACCGAGTGTTGCTGTGGTTTGTATCCAGGAAGTAAAATATCCTCTTCGTTCTTTAGGCGCATGTTCTGCCACATAAGTATCTGCACCTCCATACTCACCTCCCAATGCAAGTCCTTGCAGTAAGCGTAATAATAAAACGATTATAGGTGCTGCAAACCCTATACTTTCATAAGAAGGAACCAAACCAATAGCAAAAGTGGAGCCTCCCATCAGGACGAGTGTAAGTAGAAACGTATATTTTCTTCCTACAATATCTCCCAGTCTACTAAACACCAAGGCGCCAAACGGACGAACAATAAACCCGGCAGCAAATGTGGCCAAGGTGGAAAGTAAAGCAGCAGTGGGATTGGACTTTGGAAAAAATTGTCCGGCAATAACGGTAGCCAGACTTCCAAAAATGTAAAAATCGTACCACTCAATTAAGGTGCCTAGGGAGGATGCGGTGATGACTTTCCAGATGCCTTTTTCTTTTTTCATACTCGAATACAACTTACAGTAAAGAACTGATTTTCCCAAGCCTCTACTCGTCATCCGATACTTACTTGAAACTTCCCCACACTGTTCTGATTAATTCAACAGTTCCCTTACTTTCGTTCCAGACATGTTATTCAAAGACATCATAGGACAAGCAGTTGTAAAGCAACACCTAGCTGAAATGGTTCAGCAGAATCGGTTGAGTCATGCCTTACTCTTTTTGGGTAAAGAAGGGAATGGTGCTTTGCCTTTGGCACTGGCTTTTGCACAGTTTGTTATTTGCCAGCCCAACGCTGCTGAACCTGTTGCAGATTTGTTTGGTGGATTTACACCAATGGAAGCTGGTCCGGCCTATATTTCCCCTGATGATATTCATATACAACCTGCATTTTCTAGAGCTACTCAGTTAATGCATCCTGACCTGCATTTTTCTTATCCGGTGATCCCCAAAAAAACCGGTGACAAGCCAGTTAGTACAGATTATATTGCAGAATGGCGTGAGTTTATACAGCAATATCCGTATGGAAATGTTTATGATTGGCTGCAATTCATTGGTGCCGAAAACAAGCAGGGAAATATTACGGCCAATGAGTGTAATGATATCATTCACAAATTAAGTTTGAAGAGTTTTGAAAGTGATTACAAGGCTTTGGTGTTATGGATGCCTGAGTATTTGGGAAAAGAAGGAAATAAGCTACTGAAACTTATTGAGGAGCCACCACCCAATACCTTATTCATTCTGGTAGCAGAAAGTGAAGAGCAGATCTTACCCACTATTTTAAGCCGTTGTCAACTGGTGAAAATACCGATGCTTGAGGATGCAGAAATTGAACAGGCCTTGATTGAGCGCACGAAAACCAATCCCGAAACGGCCCGTCAAATTGCCGCTATTGCTGAAGGGAATTATAGGGAAGCGCTGCAATTATTGCAACATGCAGAAGAAGACTGGCAAAGTTTACTTCGCGATTGGCTGAATGCTACTTTGAAAGGTGGTCCATTGGCTCAAATCAAGTTTACAGCTGAGCTCAGCGAGTTGGGTAGGGAGAAACAGAAACAGTTCTTACGATATTTTAATCACTTGCTCGAAATGAGCATCCGAATACGGGTTATCGGTTCTGACCATGTGGCTGCTGGTGATCAGGAGAGAGATTTTGCCGGTAGATTGAATAAAATAGCATCTGTGAGCCAACAGCAGGCTATTATTGAAGAACTTGATCGTGCTTCCTATTACATTGAGCGGAATGCCAATGCCAAAATGTTATTTCAGGCCCTCACCCTGAAACTCTATCACATCATTCAGAACAAAACCCTAATTTTGAACAGATAGCTCCGGCCGCCATAGGCGGCTTGGGGAAATAGAGCGGGAGGATTCGTGGTGTTGTATTATTTGCTAAGTGCTGATTCATCATATTATTGAAATTATGAACGGTTATTTGACCATCCTATCATCGTAAATCACTGATTACCAGTGTACAGAACGTTGAAGTGAGTGACACAACCACAGCCACATAGTAGTACTACAGTCCATGCACAATAAAAACTCCCTTATTCAGTTATTAACCTGATTAATGATTTTAATATGGGATGTGGATCATGTGGAACGGGTAAACCGAACGGATGTAAAAGCAATGGCGGTTGCAGCACAGGTGGCTGTAATCGTTTGAATGTACACGATTGGCTGATGAACTTACCTTTCAGCGACCCTGAAAGTTCCTGTAAAGTAGTAGAAGTAAGCTTCAAACAGGGAAGTCGCAAAGAATTTTTCCGTAATACCACGCTTCAGTTTTTTGAAAAAGGTGATTATGTAACCGTAGAAGGCGTGAGTGGATTTGATGTAGGAGAAGTGAGTTTAACAGGAGAACTGGTACGTATTCAAATGAAGAAAAAGGGGGTTGATGAATTCAACCCTGAAATGAAAAAAATTCTCCGAAGAAGTACAGAAAGAGATATTGAAAGTTTTCAGATCAGTAAATCCAGGGAGAAAGAGATGCTGGCCAGAAGTAGGGCGATGGCTCGTACCCTAAATCTCGAAATGAAATTGAGTGAAGTAGAGGTACAAGCTGATGGTAAAAAAGCCACTTTCTTTTATACAGCCGATGATCGTGTTGATTTTCGCGAACTTATTAAGCAATATGCCGGTGATTTCAAAGTAAAAGTTGAAATGCGTCAGATCGGTATTCGTCAGGAAGCCGCAAAAGTAGGAGGTATAGGGAGCTGTGGACGTGAACTTTGTTGTAGTACTTGGCTACATGATTTCAAGAGTGTGAATACAACGGCTGCACGCTACCAGAATTTATCGATTAATCAAACCAAGCTCAGCGGACAATGTGGTCGTCTGAAATGTTGTTTGAATTATGAACTTGATACCTATTTGGATGCACTGCAACATTTCCCTGATTATGCCGATCAGTTGGATACAGTGATGGGCACAGCCTACCTGATAAAGAAAGATATTTTCAAAAACTTGATGTGGTATGTATTACCCAATAATACCAAACACTATCCACTCACCATTCAGCGTGTGAAGGAAATCAAACGTTTGAATCAGCAGGGACAAAAAGTAGATGAACTGCAACCGGTAGAAGTCACCAGCAGTAAACCTAAAGAAGTAGAACCTGCATTTGTGGATGTGGTTGGACAAATCAGTTTACGCAGTCTGGAGCGCAATGATAAACGTAGAAAAGATCAGCAGCGTGGTGATAGAAGAAACGGAGGGCAGCAGCAGGGGGCAAGGGGACAAGGACCAAGACCACAGCAAGACAATAATAAGCCACAGGGTCCAAGACCACAAGGAAATCAAGGAAGAGGACAAGGACCAAGACCACAAGGAAATCAGCAGGGAAATAGGCCTCAAGGTCCAAGACCACAAGGAAATCAAGGAAGAGGACAAGGACCAAGACCGCAGGGAAATCAGGGTGGTGAACAGCAGCCTAAGCCGGATGCTTAATCAATAGCACAAAAATGTATTTAGAAGGTATCATTCGCTTGATACCTTTTTTTGTAGCCGTTATTACTACTTCGTATAAATACCTGATTTTTTAAACTACGCTTGGTACGGATGGGTTGATGGTAGATTTGCAAAATGGTGTATGAACGTTATGAATATGAAGTAAATCGAAATAGAACTCGGTTTAGCTTTATCAGTAGTAGTCAACATAGAAATATTCACAAACTGGTTCTTTTTCGGAAGATTGGAAATATTCAAGAAAATTATTTCAGTTTAGAATTCGGCGACCGGGATCCGATCACGAATAAACTGAATGTAATTAGTATTTCAAATAATGGCGATAGAGATAAAGTATTAAATACCGTTGCATGTATAGTTTTGGATTTTATTCATTGTTATCCGAATAGTATAGTGTTTGCAAAGGGAAGCACTCCGTCTAGGACAAGATTGTATCAAATAGGTATCAATAAGAATATTTCAGTAATACAAGCATATCTAAATATTTATGGCTTTATTAATAACCAATGGGAAGTTTTTTCACCTAAAAGAAACTATCAAGCATTTTATGTTCAAAAAAGAAATAGTAATTTTAAATAAAATAAAACCAATGATACAACTAAAAGATATAGAAAAAGATTACGTTCCAAAGGGTATAGTCAGTGCTAATATACCTGATCCTATTTACTCGGATGAAATGATTAAAAAACATGAGGAACTCATTATATTCCTCAAAGAACATCCAATTCCTGCTCATTTATTAAGTAAAAAAGGCAAATAGTAAGTTTATTGGTAAGGGGCAGAAAAAGAATCAAGTAAAGTAGCGCTGAAAGCTTCATTAAATAGACTTATTAGTAGTAAAAGGTATCATAAATGGATACCTTTTTTGCTGTCACTCTTAGTATAAATACCTGATTTTTTAGACTTCGCATGGTACGGATGAGTTGAATGTAGATTTGATGATTCAAAAAATACTATCATTCATCCCAAACTCAACAAATGAAGCTAATTAGAAGCAATTTAAAAAGTTACCAAAATTTGGCAACTTTAGCTGAAACAGGGCTTATGGGTAGAAATACATCGGTATCTCTTGGAGATTATTTTGAAAAATTTGTAGGCTCAAAAGTCGAAGAAGGAAGGTATAAAAATGCAAGTGAAGTCATTCGTGCTGGCTTACGGTTATTGGAAGAAGAAGAAACAAAAGTGACAGCTTTAAAAAAAGCATTAGAAGAAGGTATAGTAAGCGGGTCTATCAAAAAATTTGATCCGAAAAAACACCTGAAATCTTTAAAGTCAGCAAAGACAGATGGCTAAATAAATTACTTCAATAAAAAGCTAAAAAAAATCGGCTGCCGAGTTGACAACCGATTGCTGTAAAATTTATAAGAACTATTAAACAAGCTTCTCCATCTCTTTCGCCGTAAACTCCATCAAAGTCTTAATATGTGCAGGTGAAAGATCAAACTTTAAGCCAGCAGCTGCATAGAGTTCAGGTAGTGCACGAGTACCTCCTAATGAAAGGGCTTTGATATAATGATCTAAAGCTTGTTGCGGATTCTCCTGATACTGCATCCACAAACCAATGGCGCCCAATTGCGCAATACCATATTCGATATAATAAAAAGGTACTTCAAACAAATGTAACTGACGCTGCCAGCCAATCTCACGATACCTGTCTAATCCTGTATAATCAATACTATTCGTTGAAAACTCTTGTAAGATCTCCAGCCATTTTGCCGTTCTTTCGGCAACCGTATGTGTGGGATGTTCATATACCCAATGCTGGAACTTATCAATAATTGCAATCCATGGGAAGATCGTAATCGTTCTTTCCAACTGGTGCTCTTTCGCTCTCTTCAAATCTTCTTCGTTATCAAAAAATGCTTGCCAATGATTCATACTGAATAATTCCATCGCCATACTGGCCACTTCAGCGATCTCCATTGGATATTCCTTAAATGCACTCAGTTCCAATTCATGCGCTAAAAAAGAATGAATGGCATGTCCACCTTCATGTACCATGGTAGTAACATCACTCATTTGTCCGGCAGCATTCATGAAAATAAAAGGTGCCCCACTTTCTGTAAGCGGACAATTATATCCGCCCGGTGCTTTGCCTTTTCTGCTTTCCAGATCAAAATGTCCCAGTTCATTCATTTTGCGCAAACAGTTGGCAAAAAATGGATTCAACTGCTCAAAACAAGCCACAGATTTTTCATAGAGGTCTTGTCCATTACTGAAAGGTTTCAAAGGTTGAACACCTTCGGGTTCTGCTTCAGTATCCCATGGACGAAGACCATCCAATCCCAATTTTTCTTTTTTCTTCTGATAAATTTTTTCGATCAGTGGCAGCACATGCAATTTCACGGCTTCATGAAACTGGAAGCAATCTTCTTTGGTATAATCGAAGCGACCGAGTTCTACAAACTTATAGTCACGGTAATTAGCGTAACCTGCATTTTGTGCTACCTGATGTCTCTTTGTGATGAGTTGTGTATAGAGATCATGCATCGCATCTTTATCCTGCAGTCTGCGCTCCTGAATTTTACGGTATACCTGTTCACGTAATGCTCGATCATGACTTTCCAAAAATTTAGCAGCTTGTTGTAAAGTATATTCTTCCCCATTTACTTCTACCGTCATTTTACCGGCGATAGCGCCATATTGTTGCTGCATCACACTCAACTCGGCCTGCAATGGAATATTGGCTTCCCGGAATAGGTCGATGCTTTTTTTGACGCCACGGAGATAGGTAAAATATTTCTGCTGATCCAATTCTTTGGTAAAAGGGGAATTGATCAGTTTCTTATTGAGTTGATCGGCATAGGGCTGTAACTTGGGTTGAATTTCCATGCAGAAATAAGTAAATGCTTCTTCCAGCTTGGGGTCGGTTGTATCACAAGTCATTTTGATCTGACGCCAGCAAGCATCTTCACTCACAACAGCTTCCACTTCACTCATATCCCTCAACCATTGTTCCAAAGCAGCTTTATTGTCAATCAAACGCTCGGCAAGATCCTTGAAAAAGGGTTCCAGTGATTCCCAGGTGGTCACCACAAAGTCTTTAGGCACAAAGCGACGCTCTAGTTTTTTGATATCCGCACTTAAAGTCATAATCTTGAATTTTACAGCGCAAAAGTACCTGCAAAACGTTTGGAAAGTTTTAAAAGTTTTCAAAACTTCAAAGCCATCGGCATTTGCCGTATTTTTGCAGGCTGAATTCAAGGAGATTTTTTTGTGAACGATATCATTCAATTATTACCCGATAATATTGCCAACCAGATAGCTGCAGGTGAAGTCATTCAACGTCCGGCCAGTGCTGTGAAAGAATTACTGGAAAATGCAGTAGATGCCGGTGCTACTGAGATCAAACTTATGGTTGCTGATGCCGGAAAAGCATTGGTACAGGTAATCGACAATTGTAAGGGCATGAGTAATACCGATGCACGGATGGCATTTGAGCGTCATGCCACCAGTAAGATCCGACAAATTGAAGACTTGTTGCGGATCAAAACCATGGGCTTTCGTGGCGAGGCTTTGGCTTCGGTAGCCGCAGTAGCTCAGGTGGAAATGAAAACACGTCGTGCAGAAGATGAACTGGGGACCTATATTGAAATTGAAAACAGCAAAGTCATCAAACAAGAGGTTTGCTCCTGCCCAATAGGTACGAGCATTAGCATGAAAAACCTGTTCTTCAATGTTCCCGCGAGAAGAAATTTCCTCAAAAGCAATGCCGCTGAACTTCGTCATATCATGGATGAGTTCATTCGTGTAGCCATGGCTTTTCCAGAGATCTTTTTTTCATTGACGAGTAATGGACAAGAAGTATTTCATTTAGAACCCGGAACACTCAAGCAGAGAATTGTACAAATACTCGGTAATACTTACAATGCCAAACTTGTTAGCGTTGGAGAGAAGACTGATTACATGAATATTTATGGTTTTGTTGGCAAACCGGAAACAGCCCGTAAAACCAGAGGTGATCAGTACTTTTTTGTGAACAATAGATTCATCAAAAGCGCTTATCTCAATCATGCAGTGAATACGGCTTTTGATGAAATGATTCCTAAAGACAGTTTCCCCGGTTATGTTCTTTTCATTGATCTGGATCCTTCACAAGTAGATATCAATGTTCACCCTACCAAACAAGAGATCAAGTTTGAAGATGAGAAAATCATTTATGCATTTGTACAGGCTGCCGTAAAACATGCTTTGGCACAATTCAGTATTGCACCTTCATTAGATTTTACACTCAACCCAGATATTCAGGGACTGGATGCAGTCAACAAACCTTTTACAGACGATAAAAAACAAGCAGTTGCTTCTTCTAATCTATACCAGACTTTCACACAAAAAAATCAGGCACATTTTATTGAGCGGGAGAAGACTTCCGGTGAGCTGAAACATTGGAAAAGTTTTTTCGAGAGTCCGGGAACCAGCTCTGAAGAAAAAAAGACAGATCATTTTTCCGGTTCTCTTTTACAAAGCATCACACCCAAGATGCCCGGCATACAGGTTTTACCGGATACACCTTTGCTTCAACTGCATCAAACCTATATCATCGCATCAACCAATAGCGGTTTTATACTGGTTCATCAACAATTGGCACATGAAAGAATATTGTATGATAAATACAGTGTGGCTGCACATGGACAACAAATGGCTACGCAGAAAAGTCTCTTTCCTGCTACCTTGGAATTAGCTGCTGCTGATGCTGTATTATTGCAAGACTTGTTACCTGATCTTACCAGCATTGGCTATCAGGTGGAACCTTTTGGACAAAATAGTTTTGTAATTCAAGGTATTCCGGCTGATATACTTCCCGGCAATGAAAAACATGCTATTGAATTACTCATCGAGCAATTCAAACATTTTAGTTCAGATATTAAATTCAGTAAACGGGAAAAACTGATCCGTTGTATGGCTCGCCAACAAGCCATCAAGACCGGCCAATCACTATCTCAAAAAGAAATGCTGGTATTGGTAGAAGAATTGTTTGCATGTACGAGTCCGAATGTAACACCCACAGGCTCTCCTACTTATCTGGAGTTTAAAGAAGATTATTTAGACCGCATGTTTGGCAAGTAACTACATCCAGTTTTGCTGTGTAGATTCTGTCTTATATAAGGCATAATTACTAATTGCTAATCCCTGTTCATATTGAATAAAGGGCAATTCAAATCTACCGCCGGCTGTATGAAGAAACAAAGTAGCCAATCCTTTCTTTTTTTGAAACAGTGATTGTCTGAGTTGTACGTATTGAATATTATTCCAGTTCAATAATATTTCATTTTTTCCGAAAGTGCTGGCGTATCGTTGAACACCCGTATCGGCAATCCAAAAACGAAAATTATTCCAATACCACCAGTTTTTTAGCATGCTGAGGGGCCACCATAATAAAATCAACAACGCATTCCAATTCCATACAAAATAAGCTCCTGTTGTAAGCACCAATAAAAAAGGAAGTGTGATGAAAAAAGCCCTTTGAAAAATATAACTATGATGTATTTGATATCCTTGATTATCTTCTTGTGCCGGTAATGATGATTGATAGGTTTGAATAATGGTGGCAACCTGTTCCGGAGAAGTGATCGGCAACTCCAATCGCAGCTTTACTTTTTCTTCCTTTTGACCTGCCACTTTCAAGCTTAATAAGCCTAAGCCGATCAGTCTTCTAATAAAATTACTTCTCCAACTCAACATTTGTATTTTATTAAAGGGGATTATTTTTTGCTTGATCTGCACTAAGCCCCATCTGATATGAAATCCCTTTTCATCTTTGCGCACGGTATAATCATAAAATCGAAGAAAAGTTCTGACAATGGAAATTACCATCGTTATCAATAAACTTATAATCACCAAACTCGTAATAACTGTCCAGGTAAACTGCATCGTATCACTATAAGATTGCAGCTGCTTTAATAATGGAATTTTGTTGATGAGTGGTTTAATATCCTCATATTTACCGATCACAAAAGCAGCAATGATACCCATAGTTTCAAGATGGTTGGCTGATAAGCTTAACTTTAACAATCCGACAATATTCAACTTACTAATCAGTTGATAATTGGTTGCAGGTATTGTCTGTTTATCAGATCCTCCATCTACAGAACGATGCATTGCATTTAATAGAATATATCGCAAAGCAGTAGCATCTTCTGCAGCTATCGCATAAATCTTTAGTTCTTCTTCATCAGTTCCTGCCGTATCAATCAGCACTTTGTATGTTCTCGTGAGCGTATGTAATAAGCTTTGCTCCAGATGTACCGCTTGTATTCTTTCTAAGGGAATGGTTACTGTCTTTTTTGTGAACAATCCTTTTCGCACCAGCAATTGTCCCTGATGGATACTGAATTTCATGAACCAGTAATCCAACAATGTTTTGATCAAAATAAACACAACAAGACCTCCTCCAATGATGAGGAACTTCATTCCGATATTCTCTTTTTTCCCAAAAAATAAACCGATCGCAGCAGGCCATACTTGTCCTACTACCACACGAAAAATGTGAAAGAACATCATGAATACTGCAAATGCTGATTGTCGTTGTGGCTGATCAAATGTTTTCATGTAACTGCAGCGGTTGAATTTGTTGCATGATCAGATCCTTGAGTTGTTCAGCTTCTTCTTGTCGTAAACCATGTATGGTAATGTCTTTCCCCTCCGATGCAGCCGTATACAAACTAACTGATGCCAATCCGAATTTTCTTTCGATAGGACCTGAGTTCACCACACAATGTTGCATCCGGTTAAAAGGAACCATGTGGGTATTTTGAAAAAGCCAACCTGTACTATATAAAATATCTCTTTCACGTACCGCATACTTCTTTCTTTTAAAAGAGCGTGTACCGGATACTACTGTAAGCGTAGTTACGATCAAAAACAAACCAATCCCAATGGATATAAACCATGTGGTCTGCAACTTTGTCACGAATACAAAAAGTACAATCAAACCTGCTAAAATAATTCCAAATGTAATTAACCATGTGATACGCAAAACTTTCAGGTAATTTGGATGAATACTTTTAAATGGTACAGACTGTACCTGCGGTAAAGAAGTATCTGTTATGGGTAAGTTGGAAAATGACATATATGAAAATACAGTATTTAACTGTATGTCGGCTAAGCAAGGAAAACATTACAGATCAATAAAAAGCATGCAGATTCATTAAGAATGCTTCTACTGCCTTTCTTACTGTTACTGCGGATGTTTGGTGATTATTGACTAAAACAGAAAAAATGAGTTTTCGATTTTTCTTCGTGATCAGATAGCCGCTTAGTGCTACTTGTCCACTGAGGGTTCCCGTTTTAGCAAAAATTTTATACTGAAGCGGTTTATAAAAATTATTTAAAGTGCCTGTACCACCTGTTGGTAGAATGGTTGTAATTCTATCCCAACTGAATTCAGCTTTCATTTTTTGCAATAAGCTGATAAAATGCCGAGGAGTAAATAAGTTATATCGGCTCAATCCACTACCATCTACCCAATTCGGTTTTTGGCTCAGTTCAGAAAAATTCATTTTTAGTATGGTATCAATCACTTTGCGATCATTCATCACACCCAGTATTTCGTCACTTACCATCAAAAGCATTTGTTCTGCAAAAAAATTATCACTTTGGTGCATCATAGGTCGAAGTACAGAATCTGTGGGTTGTGAATACAGAATGCGTATCGCTTCCTTTGATGGAGCAGGTATGGTTTTGAATTGTGATGCAGAACTATTCATCCACTTTAACCCTTTGATTTCCGATTCAAGTACTTTGGCTGAAAAAGTATCACTAGTTATAAAAGGGATTTGCTGTTGTCTAAAAGTAGATGTACTGGAAGTGTATAATAATGTATTGATATGCTGGGATCTTCGAAAGCTATGCATATTTGAGCGGCGATTCAAGCTTTCTGTATAATCTCCTTTACTTCCATTCTCGGCTTTGATAATAGAGGGATACCATTGAATGCTACTATCCCGATAACGAATCCATATCAAATTTCCATAAACAGGAAACGCACTTCGTTCGGCCATATAGTTTTGCTGATAGTCATTCCACGACCAACCACTACCCAATGCCGTAGTCTGGAAAGGAAGGTCAGCAAGGGCATATACGCTACTTGTATTAATCCGAAGAAAGTCTACCACCCGCTGTTGCTGAAAGTCCGGATGTAATAAAGTAGGATCGCCTGTAGGTCTTACCCATGTTATACCGGAGGATGCATCAGAGTGATAACGTAATCCTTTGATACTATCTCCCAAATATTTCATGGCAGCATAACAAGTAAAAAGTTTGGTATTACTTGCTGGTAAAAAAAACTTATCGGCCTGATAATTATAGAGGTACTGATTTTTTTCAGGATCAAAAATGCTGATCCCAATATGAGCTGTTTTTAGATCTGCTTCCTTGAAAATAGCGTGATGAGCATGTTTTTGAATGGTTTTTTGTACTGAACATGCTGAAAATAAAATGATAAAGAGTAGCAATGGACGCATTCTAAATGGCATCATACAAAATAATTTATGATGACTAATGTACTGACTCTTCGCGAAAGCCCCTAGATTCTTTCAGCAGCGCGCAACCATCTTTCAGGAATATCATTATTGGAGGCGGTAAGATAATCCCGATAACTGCAAGCAATATATTTACCATCATGTAATTGCATCCACCAACGCCCAGTTCTTTTACTCTGAAGAAAGACTGTTTCGACTTCTGCAAAAGCAATGGTAAATTCATTAAATGAGTTACGGTCTTCCATTGAAGCTTCTTGTTTACCTTTTTGAATACCATCCATAGCATACCAAATCAAATGAGAGATTTGTTTGGCAGTCATTTGATGGACATCTTGTGTTGGAAGATATCCATAGATACCAATGGTCTTACATGTATGACTCATTCCTGCATATTGCATGAGGGTACATGCTTCTTCGCCATTGAATCCATTAGGTGTGATATGATTAGCAGGAGCATGTGCATGTTGAATAGCCGCAATATCAAAACTAAAAAGATCACTGTTTCTGATAGCTGGCTCCATCTCAGAAATATCTTCTTTAACTTTACCCACCCGATAGCAATCGAATCGAAGTTTATCTATGGTTTCCAGCATTTGCGGATGCATAAAATAACTCTGAAAACCGATATGATTATAATGTCTTAGATAGTTAGGCATACCCGTAAATAATTCCACAAGAAAATTATCGGCGGGTATCATGCTCTCCATATCCATATCAATACGGGCATCTACGCAAGCAGCATCAATGATATTTCCTTCTGTTGTATGCGCTTGATACTGTGCAGTAGTTATATCATGTGAGCCCCCCAAAATCAATACTTTTTTCCCTAATAATAATAATTCATGTATCACTACTCTAAGTGCCGCATAACTATCTTGCAATGTTGCGCCACATTTTACATTGCCCAGGTCTGCAACATTTACTTCTGTATGCCAATGGTATAGACGATAAAACTCGCTTCGAATGGTATCCGGACTATCGGTATTAGTAAACTGAATCCCTGCCCCACGCATTTCGCCACATCCAACGATTACCAGATCTGCCTGTTCAATATCAGGGAACTCATTATCAAATACAGCAATATGATTTCCTAACTGAGTGTCTTTGAACCCCTCATCATTGGATAATTGTGCAATATTAATCGGCTCCAAAAAGTCTATGATTGTATCTAGCGACATGCCATTTTTTTTCACAGACATAACGCTCAGTCACACCAAAAATTGTGCAGAAAGAGCAAAAGATTAGCCAAAGAGTGTTTAGAATATATACTTCCGTTATCGGCTATGAGCCACGAGCTGTGAGCTATGAGCCAATACACATTTATCGGCAACAACTTGAACTAGAAAGCTTCTATAAAGCTCGAGGCTCGAGGCTCGCAGCTCATAGCTCAAAGAGATCAACTAGTCCACGTATTTATACCCCACCCCTCTTACAGAATGAAAATAACGGGGCTGCCTGCTGTCTTGCTCAAAATATTTACGAAAACTCAGTATGAAATTATCGATAGTTCGAGTAGTAGGGTATACATTATATCCCCAAACTACTTGCAGAATTTTTTCTCGTGTAACAACCTCTCCCTTATTCTCAATAAGCAATTTTAAGAGCATGGCTTCTTTCTTACTCAGTTCAATATGTTGTCCATTCCAGGTAATGGCGTCTTGTGCTTTAAAATCTACTTTATTATTGCCAAATTCATAAGTATCCCCTACGGTTTCTTTTTCTTGTAGTTTTTTATTCTTGTTGATGAGCTTTTCTACCCTTAATAATAATTCTTCCAGATTAAAAGGTTTGGTGAGATAATCATCTGCTCCTTTTTTTAACCCTAACACACGGTCACTACCCGCATTTTTTGCACTGAGCATTAAAATGGGTACTTCGTTGTTATTGACACGCACACTTTCTGTCACTGCAATACCATCTACTTCCGGCAACATAATATCCATGATAATGAGATCGAAGTATTCATGGGCTATTTTTTTTAAAGCTTCGGTTCCATTGAATGCTGAACTCACTTCATATCCCTCCATTTCTAAATTCAACTTCAGCGTTTCATGAAGATTCTCTTCATCTTCTACCAGTAGTATATTTGATTTTGATGCCATCATGCCTGTTCTAAGATTACTACAAAATTACTCCCCTGTGGCTGATTATCTGTCACAGAAATGTAGCCATTATGACTTTTAACGATTCGGCTACATAAATATAGGCCCAGACCCGTTCCTTTGGTAGTTCGGGTATTCTCATTGCCTACACGATAAAATTTGTCAAATACTTTCTTTTTTTCTTCATCCGGAATACCTACTCCTTGATCTGAAATGTTAAGTACTAACTCATTTTTCTCTGCATGTAAAGAAATTTGGATCGGAGATTCTTTTGGAGAATATTTCATGGCATTTTCAAGCAAGTTATTGACAAGCATTTGTAGCAATAGTATTTCACCATGAATATACAAACCCTCTGTAATCAACTCTCTTAGTTCTCTTTGAGGAAAGCGTGTTGTAAAATCATCGATACAACCTTCTACCAGATCGGAAAAATTGATTTCTTCCTTATTGGATGTATACGCACCAGCATCTAACTGTGCAGCCAGTAAAATATTATTACAAAGTATATTCAGTCGATTGGCTTCCTGTAAAGTATTACTGATGAGCTTTTGTTGTTGCTCTTCTTCCAGTCTTCGTTTCTGCAAAGTTTCAAGATTCAAGCGTGCAATGGCAATAGGAGTTTTTAATTCATGGGTAACTGCCATCATAAAATTCTGCTGTTGCTGAGAAAGTCTTAGCTGACGACGTGTAGCTCTAAAAACAAAAACAGCGCCTACTAAAATCAATGCCAGAAAAGTAACCCCTTCCCCAATATATTGAGCCGTTTTTCTTTTCTTGGCATCTTCAATAACGGTTACCTTTTCAAAATAGGCTGGATCATCTTTTGTGAGTTCAGATAGACGAATTTGTGTGATACTGCTATTTTGTTGCTCAAGTGCAATAAACCACCAAATGAGCGCTGCTACCATATAACTGAGTAATACCCAGTAAACAACGATTACCACAGTTAATCCTTTGGTCTTGCTAAGACTCATGGTTGTACTTTTTCTACTCTCATACCTGCGCTCATGATATAAGCCAGCGGATCTTCTCGCATGGCTTGTTGCAATTTAAAAGTATATAAACCTTTCCGAAGTGGAATAGGTTCAAGGGTAATACGGGCTCTTCTGTCATAAATGTCATCCATACCACTTCCCAACCAACCTTTGGTATTATCTGCTAAAGCGATATTCAGTAATTGGGTTTTAGGGGAGTCATTTGGCGACTGGGAAATAACATTAAGCCAGATATTGTTATAACGATATGCATCTGTATGCCTCAATACCACATAAATATGATACAATGAGGATGTGTCTTGTATATCAAAAGAGGCAGTTGGTTGCACCGAAGCAGCCCACTCTTGCTGAGGAAAGCGTTGGGTTTGTTCAATAAAATTAACCTTACCACATGCAGCCAGTAGCAGGGCACAAATACTAGCGATATAGATACTATTTTTCACGGGCCTAAATTAATAACAACAAAACTGAAGTAGATCTAAGGATTTTATAAAACGTTTAGAATTTGTTCTTTGGCTTTTTCTAATTCATCTTTCATAAGTATCACACACTGTTGAATCTGCGAATCATAGGCCTTGGATCCCATAGTATTAATTTCTCTACCGAACTCTTGAAGAATAAATGACAGCTTTTTGCCTTTGCTTATCTCTTTCTCAGATAAAATTGAACGGAAATAATCGCAATGATTTTTCAATCTTACTTGCTCTTCACTAATATCTATCTTTTCGATATAATAAATTAATTCTTGTTCCATCCTATTAGGATCATAATTCTCTTTTCCTACATTTTCTTCCAAAACTTTAATGATACCTTCTTTGATTTTTCCTCTTCTCAACGGCTCTAAAGTAGTAATAGTAGCTTGATGTGCTTCAATATTGGCCAGTCGATGATTAAGATCAGCTTCTAAAGACTTCCCTTCATCTTTCCGATGTTCATTGAGTTGTGCTATAGCCTCCTTTAATACTTTTTCAAATGATTTCCATTCATCATCAGTGATTATTTCTGTGGAAGGTGTAATAACATCCGGTAATTTCAGAATGGTACTAAGGATATCACCTTTTTGCAATTCTAATTCATCTGCCAATTCAGCTACTGGTTGATAATACGCTTTAGCTAACTCTTTATTGATACTCACTGGCTTACTAGCACCGTTTTGTTTAATTGTAATACTACATTCTACACTGCCGCGTTGAAGCCCTTCATTTAAAGCATTTCTGATTTCAAATTCAAAAGGTTTAAGTAAAGCTGGAATGGTTAAACGCAGGTCAAATTGTTTGCCATTGAGAGAGCGAACTTCCACCAGATAGGTTTTATCTGCCAGTGTTTGTTCAGCTCTTCCATAACCGGTCATTGAATATAACATAACTGTTTCGTTAGCAAGTAAAAGTACTTGAAATGATCGAAACCTGAACAGCTAATAGATGTATAGAAAGTATTAAAACGCTTATGCCTTATTTAAATGAATATGAAATAAATAATTACCGGGTATAGAAAGATCAAGTTCTATAGTATAATTCCCTGATTTACTGATTTTGATTCCATTTGCATTATAATCCGGAATATCATCGATTGCTGGCCATTGATTTCCAAGTATAAATTCATCTTGATTATTAGCTTTGAACTTGAATTCTCCTTCCATCAAGTTCACGTTTATTCGCCAAATACAGAAATTAGAAGGGTCAGGTAACATTTCTAAATTATTAGATAATTTTCCTCCGAGAGCAGTTCCTGATATTACCCAGCTTTTGATTTTGGCATAAGACCAAGTGTTTGTATTCATGCTAGCCCGAATCAGATAAAAACCTTTCCCCCCAAAAATAGATAACGGTGTTCCCTGAAAACCAAATTTATTACTCCCAATATAACCAAAAGTAAAATCACTCCATTGATTCCCCCTTATGAATAAAAATTGCGGGTATTCGATAGGGAAATTGACATATCCTTCATATTCTTTTTCCCCTGGTTTAGATACCAATCGGGGAGCCAGTAGGGGGTTCCATGATTGATAGTTACCAGGTATTGTCATATAATCTGGATAGTCATATTGAATAACATGACGATAGGTTGTAACTTGAAATAGTATAGGATCAGAATAAGAAACCTCCTGACCATTCAGGTTTTTTAAATTATTGTAGGTTGTCTGACGCATATACTTGATTCTCGCAATCACATCACCTGTATCTCCGGGTTTTATGATTTTATGCATCAACTGGTTAAATTCTTCGACAGTAAAACCTGCAGCCAAACTGCTACCCAATGGGATTTCAATTGGATCCAAAAACTGATCTTCTTTCAGCGAAAGTTCCATTGAATAATAAATAGGATCCGAGGGTATTTGACTCAAATATCCCCAATCAAAACGAATTGCCATCAGTTTGGCATTGGATTGATACATAACAATTTTAGAGGAGGAAGCTCGCAATGATAATTGAGGTAAATGATCATGAGCTGCCCTAGCTGTAAAGTCAATCTGCTTTTTACAATTTAAAAAAGGAATGATAAACAGACAGAAAAAAAATAAAAACTGATGTGGTAACTTTCTCATGATCATCCAATTTCACCCCTGATAAACAAGGACTTTTTTATGAAGAATATTGGATCTTAAATCAAATCACTTCATGCAATCGCAATGCGTAATTAGATAAAGTAAAATTATACAGGGAAAATCTGAGAGAGGCTAGTAAAAACCACTATTTACAATGTAGTCGCTTAGCAGTAATTTTGTAGAAGGACAACTACAAAAAGGAGGAATGTTTAAAAATGAAATGGAAAATTAAAACGGGAAATGACTAAAAATCAATACCCACCCATTTGCGCTTATTTTTCGCATACTTCTCGAAATTGAACTTATACAGCTTTCCTGGCCGATGTGGTACATCCTGCTCCATTTCATTGATATCAATCAATAAGTCCATGGAAGCAAATTTTTTTCTGAAATTTCTTCTATCCAGACTTACTCCTAGAATCGCTTCATATAAATTTTGTAGCTCACGTAAAGAGAATTTCTCTGGTAGCAGATTAAAACCAAGCGGATGTTCCTGAATTCTTTTTTGCAACCATTTGTGACAAACATCTACAATATCCATGTGATCAAATGCCATGGTTTTAATACCATTCACACTATACCAGTCTAAATCATTATCATGAATTTTCAATTCATGGTGATTGATATTCAACAATGAACAATAAGCTATTGTAATAACACGTCCTCCCGGATGTCTATCCGGATTACCAAACACCTTTACTTGTTCCAGAAAAACATCATTCATACCGGTTCTTTGTTTCAATACACGATATGCTGCTGCATCTAGGTCTTCATTTTCCTGCACTATATCTCCTAACAGTGAATATTGGCCTTTATAGACTTCTAGATCACTTTTGATCAATAATACTTTCAACTTATTTTCTTCAAAACCAAATATGACACAGTCAACAGTAATGGCTGCAGATGGATAAGACTGTACCAACTTAACAGCATCTTTAACCTCGTGAGGCTCATGGGCATTTTTTCCGGAATGTTTCTTCATCGGGGGTATCCGTTTTAAGCAATCTTACAGTCTCAGGGTGCGGCAATATACAAAGATTAACCATAGGCTGTATCTTGGCTTATAGATGTTTTCATTAAAACAATTAGCCAGTAACTTTATCGCGTAAACTATACATAATGTATTCAACCAGAGTTACCCAGCAGTTACAGACTACTACCAATAATTGGTTAGCAAAAACTAATCAAGATACTCTTATCTATACTGCCGAAGAATGCCAAGAACTCAGAAAGCTCTTACAATTTCATGAGTACAGATACTATGTTTTGAATGAGCCTTTGATTGCTGATTATGAATATTACCAGTTATACAA
>JACVCQ010000413.1 GCA_016741945.1 Chitinophagaceae bacterium | reverse complement strand
CACTAACACTTATTAGCTCTTTAACATATGATCGTATGGAAAGAAATCGATCGGGCATCTAAATATTAAATCAACCGATTTTATCAGAAAATGGAGGCTTGATTTCAGTAAACAAATAAAATTATTGACTAAATTGCCCACCCCCGGGTATAAAATGAACGGTATGGCAACGGATTTCAGAGAAAGGCAACAGAAAAATTACCGGATCATGCGCATGATCTATGATCTTTCCATGGCAGTGATTATACTTGGAACGGCTGTCTTGTTATTGTTGGCAGAAAAATTGAATATTGAACAGCTATTATCGGTTGATCCGATGTTTAGGTATTTAATGGGGGGCGTGTTTTTATTATACGGTGGATTTAGATTGTATAGAGGGATTAAGAGGGATTATTAACATGACCAGAAATTTTTTTAGTACGATCGGATTATTGATATGGGTTCTAATGATGGGGTGTGCTGATCAGCAAGATTCAGCTGTTGCTATGGATACACCCACAAAAGGTACCATACGAATCAGTGTAGATGAGAGTTTTAAACCGGTCATTGAAGAGCAGTTGAGGGTACATAAATCCTCGTTTCCTGAAACCGAAATCATCGTTTCCTATAAACCGGAATCTGATTGTTTCAGGGATCTGCAAAATGATAGTACGCGCATGGTAATAGTAGCGCGTGGATTAACAAAAACAGAGGCATCGTTCTTTGAGAGTGAGTTGTCTTATTCACCACTATATGGAGTGCTTGCTTATGATGCGGTTGCCGTAATCGTTAATAATCAATCTCCTGACAGTGTTTTTACCCTGGGTAAATTAAGTAAAATCCTAAGTGGAAAGGATAAGATCACAGCCGTGATGGATGGTAATAAAGCTACCAGTACTGTTCGCTATTTGAAAGATTCTATACTAAAAGGGGCTGATTTTGGGGCGAATGTTGTTGCAGCAAATAATAGTCAGCATGTATTAGATATCGTATCCGGAAGAAAAGATGTAGTAGGTTTTATTGGTATCAGTTGGATAGCAGATAGTTATGATCCGGTTCAATTGGCTTATTTGAAAAAAATACGATTAGGGCTGGTAGAATGTGTTAAATGTGAGGAAAAAGATATATTCGCAAAGCCCTCACAGGCGACCATATCGTATGGACAATATCCTTTGGCACGGCCATTGTATTATATATTAAAAGAGAACGCAACCGGACTTGGAACAGGCTTTATGAATTTCATGAGCATGGAAAGGGGACAGTTGATTTTCCGAAGAGCGTTTCTGGTACCCGCAAAAATGGGATTCGGTAAACGCTCAGGAAGTATAAAAGAAGCAGATTAACACAACAATTATAAAAACCGACAAATGAAGAAGACCGTTTCTTTGATCGTGACAGCGTTGCTTGCTGTACAGTGTTTGATGGCGCAGGTAGCTGACGGAATTAAATTCCTCAACTACGAAAAGTATAAAAGCGCCCGTGAAACCTTGAAAAAGGCGTATGATGCCAATCCAAAAGATCCTCAAACGATTTATTGGTACGGTCAGTCCCTGATTGCCGCAGAGGCAGGTGAACTTACCAAAGAAATGATTAAAGCTGCTAAAGATGTTTACCAGAGAGGTTTGCAGGAAATAGGCAGTGATGCATGGTTGTTAGTGGGTATGGGACACCTCGAAATACTGGATGGCGGTGATATCAATTCAGCCAAACAGAAATTCGAACAGGCGATTACAGCAACTACTGAAACAAAAGGCCGTAATAAAGGCAAAGGAAATCCCGGTATCCTGAATGCTATTGGTCGTGCCAATGCGGATGGTGGCAGTAAACTAGGTGATCCAAGTTATGGTATCGAAAAATTGAAACAGGCAGCTGCGCTTGATTTAACCAATCCTGATATCTATATCAATATGGGTATCAGCTATCTTAAATTAGGTGGTGAAAATGGTGGTGAAGCGGTAAAAGCTTATCAGGAAGCGATTGCACGTGATCCTAAGAATGCGAGAGCAATGTATCGTATCGGTAAAATATACCTAAGCCAGAGCAACAAAGAACAGTTTGATCAATTTTTTGCCAATGCAATTAATGCAGATGCTACGTATCCAAGGGTATATTATGAACTATACAAATATTATGCTGACAAGGATGTACCTAAAGCAAAAGATTATCTTGATAAATTCGTAGCCAATGCAGATAAAGATCCTAACACCGATTTGTTTGTAGCGGACTATTTGTTCCGTGCAGGTAAGTACAACGAGAGTCTTGAAAAAGTAAAACAGATTGAAACAGAAGTTGGTGGCATTGACAAAATGCCTAAACTCTATGGGATCTATGCGTATAACTACGATAGAACCAATGATTCTATCAAAGCAAAAGAGAATATTGAAAAATTCTTTGCTACTGCTGATCCTGCATCACTAACTCCAGAATATTTTGGGTTAGCTATTAAAATTTACTCGAGATTTCCAGGTAGTGAAGATGTGGCAGCAGGCTATATTGAGAAAGCTATGGAATTAGATACGTTGGCAGCCAGCAGAATCAATTATGCTAAAATGGCTTCTGATATGTATGCTAAAGCCAAAAATGCTCAGAAACAGCTGTACTGGTTGAAAAAAGGCGTAAGTTATAAAAAAGAGTTGGGTATCACTGATTATTTCTACATTACAGACGCTTCTATAAAAGCTGGTCAATTGGATGAAGCATTTCGTTTGAGTAATGAAATGATTCAAAAATATCCTGACCAAATTTATGGATACCGATTCGCTGTGCAGTCT